>DBIS01000259.1:0-4711 GCA_002296975.1 Deltaproteobacteria bacterium UBA796
TGCATCTGCATCTGCATCTGCTTCCACCGGCAAGCAAACCCCGTTTAGATCCTCGTTGCCATCACTGCAAGAACGCTTCTCAACCCCACACCCAATCAAGAGCACCCCCGCTACCGCCCAAGAAAATCGAAACATCTCACCTCCATTGCTATGAATTATGAACCTGAAGCAGCCATCCGTCAAAGTCGCTCCAAGCAATTTGATGAATCAGCCAGCCATTCCCATGCCGACTGGCCCAAATCTGTGTATAGGTTCGCCACATCAGGAGCAGTCATGAGCATGGACACCCTCACCACCATTCGCGCCTTCGCCACCAGCCGCCAGACCGTCGGTATCGACGATGCGAGCATTGCCCAGTTTTTGGAGACTGACCCAAGCTTGGTTCAAGCCATCAAAGATGCAGGCCTTTTGCACGCTCAACTCCAACAAGAGTTCCCTGTTCTTCTGGCCAGCGACGAGGCTGAGGCAGCCAAAGCGCTCCAGGAAGACTTCGTCAACTTTTACCCTGCGAACACCGTGAATCCATACATCACCCTGGCCGCCAAAGGGCCATGGATCATCACCACACACGGCGCGGTTTTGCACGACAATGGCGGCTACGGAATGTTGGGCATGGGGCACTCGCCGACCGCCATCATGGACGCCATGGGCGAGACCCACGTGATGGCCAATGTTATGAGCCCAAGCTTCACCCACAAGCGTTTTTCGACCTTAATCAAGGCCGAGGTCGGCCAAACCCGTGGCTCATGTCCATTCGAACGATTCATCTGCATGAATTCCGGCTCTGAGGCCGTCACCGTGGCTTTTCGAATCGCCGATGTCAACGCCAAGATTCAGACCGACCCTGGCGCAAAACATGCGGGTAAAACCATCAAGATTATCTCTTTGGATGGCAGCTTCCATGGGCGCACCGACCGTCCAGCCCAGGCTTCAGATTCATGTAAGGCCGCATACCGAAATACCCTGGCCACCCACGCCAATATGGATAATTTGATCACCGTTGCCCCCAATGATGTGGCTGCGCTCCAATCTGCCTTCGCCAAAGCCGAGGCGGAGGGTTCATTTATCGAGCTGATGTTAATCGAGCCTGTGATGGGAGAAGGCGACCCTGGATTGGCCATGAGTCGCGCATTTTATGACTTGGCCCGCACCCTCACTTTAGCCCACGGCAGCTTATTGCTGGTCGACTCCATCCAAGCCGGCATCCGAAGCACAGGCTACCTCTCCATCGTCGATTATCCAGGATTCGAGGATGCCCAGGCCCCCGATATGGAGACCTACTCCAAAGCGCTCAACGCTGGACAATATCCTTTGAGCGTCTTGGCTTGTACCCCCCGCGCCGCCAATCTGTACGTGCGCGGTATTTATGGCAACACCATGACCACCAACCCTCGGGCCCTCGCCGTGGGCTGCGCAGTGCTGTCAAACCTCTCTCAAGCCACACGGAAAAACATCCAAGTTCGGGGCCAAGAGTTCCTTGAAAAACTGTCCGGGCTCATCACGGAGTTCCCCGGCCTGGTCACCAAGGTCCAAGGGACGGGCTTGCTCTTCTCTGCAGAGTTGGCACCCTCCATCGCCGTGGTCGGATTCGACGGTATCGAGACTTGGTTGCGTAAAAATGGCCTCGGCGTGATTCACGGGGGCGAAAACTCCCTGCGTTTCACCCCTCATTTCGACATCAGCTCCGCCGAGGTCGATCTGATTGTGGACCTGGTTCGCCAGGGCATCGCCATCTTCTCGCAGCCCACAAAAACCTCATAAACCCCGATGGATAAACACCCACAGTATCCAAATCTGCTTAGCCCCCTGACCGTGGGCAACATCACCTTGGCCAACCGGGTGTTGATGGGCTCGATGCATGTGGGGCTCGAGGAGGAATTTGGGCGGCTTGATAAGCTCGCAGCCTACTTTTCAGCACGGGCGGCTGGCGGTGTCGGCTTGATTGTCACCGGTGGAGTCGCACCGAATCTCGCCGGAGGAGTCAAGCCTTTCGCCGCAAAGCTCACCAATCGCTACGAGGTATGGAAACACCGGGTTGTCACCGACGCCGTCCACCAACAAGGCGGTCGCATCGCTCTCCAGATCTTGCACGCAGGGCGCTACGCTTACGCACCGTGGTTGGTGGCACCCTCTGCCATCAAGTCTCCCATCACGCCTTTTAAGCCGAGGCGGCTCTCCACACGGGGAGTTGAGGGCACCATCAGTGACTATGTCAACTGTGCGAGCCGCGCCCAGCAGGCGGGCTACGACGGCGTCGAGATCATGGGCTCGGAAGGCTACCTGATCAACCAGTTCATCGTCGCTAAAACCAATAAGCGAACCGACCAATGGGGCGGCGATTATAAGGCCCGAATCCGGTTCCCGATTGAAATCGTAAAACGCACACGCCAAGCAGTCGGTCCGGACTTCATCATCATTTACCGGCTCTCAATGCTGGACTTGGTGGCCAAGGGTTCGAGTTGGGACGAGGTGGTTTACCTGGCCAAAGCCATAGAGGATGCCGGCGCGAGCATCATCAACACCGGTATCGGCTGGCATGAGGCCCGGGTGCCCACCATCGCCACCATGGTTCCACGGGCAGCCTATAGTTGGGTCACACACAGGCTATATGGCGAAGTCAACCTGCCTTTGATCACCTCGAACCGAATCAATATGCCCGAGACCGCAGAGCAGGTCTTGGCCGATGGTCACGCCGACATGATCTCGATGGCGCGCCCGTTTTTAGCAGACCCAGCTTGGGTCCAAAAAGCGATGGCTGGCACACCCGAGGCCATCAACACTTGCATTGGCTGCAACCAAGCTTGCCTCGATCTGGTCTTTCAAAACAAAAGAGCCAGCTGCTTGGTCAATCCACTGGCTTGTTACGAAACAGAGTTGACCCTCACAAAAACCACAGCGCCCAAACGCATTGCAGTGGTGGGTGCTGGACCGGCCGGCTTGGCCTTCTCGACCACAGCAGCATTACGTGGTCACCAGGTCACGCTATATGAAGCAGCCCCTGAGATTGGCGGCCAGTTTAATATGGCCAAAAAAATCCCCGGCAAAGCAGAGTTTAACGAGACCCTGCGGTATTTTGAATACCAACTCAAACATACCGGGGTGGACTTGCGCCTGGATACAGCCGCAGACATTGAAACCCTCTCAGCCGACTTCGACATCGTTGTGCTCGCGACCGGGGTGCGCCCCAGGGCCATCACCATCGAAGGAATCCACCATCCGATGGTTCACTCCTATGTCGACGTCCTCGCGAACGATGCCAAGATTGGCCCCCGAGTGGCCGTGATCGGGGCCGGCGGAATCGGTTTTGATGTCGCAGAGTTTTTGAGTCACCCTGAAACCGAAAAAGCCCCCCAAGACGCCTACCTGGACACTTGGGGCGTAGACACCGAAATGCAGACACCGGGCGGCCTAAAAGATCCCATCGAGACCCCGCCACCCCGCGAAATTACCCTGTGCCAACGGCGTAAAGGGAAAGTGGGCGCAGGCCTGGGCAAGACCACCGGGTGGATTCACAGGGCAGCCCTGAAAAAACAACGCGTCACGCTGTTGGCTGGCTGCCAATACGAGCGTATCGATGACGAAGGCCTACACATCACCCGAGATGGCGTGGCCCAAACGCTCTGTGTTGACAGTGTTATCGTTTGCGCTGGACAGGTCTCAAAAAATGAACTTAAAGCGCCACTTATCGAAAGCGGGGTCGAGGTTCATATCATCGGAGGCGCCCACGAGGCCGGTGAATTAGACGCCCGCCGAGCATTCGACCAGGCCACGCGTTTGGCCGCCAGCATCTAAGCAAGGCTTGCTGGGCAACCTGGTAGCCAGCAGGTCTATTTCGGGGCGTTCTTGACGCCTTTTCGGGCGTTCTCTTTGTCCCGGCGTTTCTGACGCTTTCGCTCTCGGCGCTTCTCACGCTCTTCATCGGCCGCGGCCTCTAAGTTCAGGTGATCGCCGCCAGCATCTCGGCCCAAGTATTCCTTGTAAGTACCCGGAAAGTCCTCGATACCATCAGGGGTGATCTCCAAAATACGGGTGGCCACCTTTTCGACAAACCACCGGTCGTGGGAGACGAACAAAATGGTGCCTTCATAGGCGCATAAACCTTCTGCGAGGGACTGTATGCCCTCTAGGTCGAGGTGGTTTGTTGGCTCATCGAGCACCAAAACCGTGGGCGCGAGCGCACCCAATCGAACCAAAAGCAACCGGGCTGCCTCTCCACCAGAGAGCACATCGAGCTTTTTACCCATGTCCTCTTTATCAAACAACACCCCCGCGAGCCGAGCATAGATCCCGCCCAACCCTTCACCGGGCAAGGCATCCCACAAAAACGAGGTGATGTCGGCCTTGGGGTCGCCCATGGCCTCATGATGATCTTGGGGGAAATACCCAGGATGGACCTCGAAGCCCCATTCAGCCTCGCCCATATCGGCCTCAACATCCTCCATGATGATCTTGAGCAGCGTCGACTTACCGATTCCGTTCGGCCCAATGATGGCCAAGCGGTCACCCCGCTCTACCTTAAAGCCCACATCGAGCAACACCACATCTTCACCATAGGCCTTGGAGACCTCTTTGACTGTGAGCACCTCACGGCCACTGGTACGACGCTGCTTAAAATCAAAGCGCGGGTGGCGACGACTGGAGGTGGGCAGGGGCTCGATAATCATCTTCTCCATCTGCTTGGCGCGACTGTTCGCCTGCCGTGCTTTGGCAC
>DBIS01000259.1:4980-6613 GCA_002296975.1 Deltaproteobacteria bacterium UBA796
GGGGTGGGCGGGGGCTCGATAATCATCTTCCCCATCTGCTGGGCGCGCCTGTTCCCCTGCCGTGCTTTGGAGGCTTTGGCCTTAAACCGGGTGACAAAAGCATCGAGCTCAGCGATCTCCTTTTCCCGGCGACGAATCTCGAGCTCCTTTCGCTGGCGCTCCTCAACTTTGGACACATTGAACTTGGAGTAGTTCCCACGGTACAAGGTGGCCCGTTGGTAGTCCACGTCGATAATATGACTACAACAGCCATCCAAAAACCGGTGGTCGTGAGAGACCACAAGCGCCAAGCCCTTAAAGCTGGTCAGAAACTCTTCGAGCCAAGCGATGGAGAGGATGTCGAGGTGGTTATTGGGCTCATCTAAAAACAAAATATCAGGGTCCGAGGCCAACGCCTTGCCCAGCAGCACACGCAATTTATAGCCACCACTCAACGTACTTAAGGGCAATGCGTGCTTTTCTGTTGGGATGTTTAAGCCTTCCAGGATGGTCGCCGCCTTACTCTCCAGCTGGTAACCGTCATACCGGGTTACGATGTCCTCCAAGATAATGTAGCGGGCCTCATCAAAATACTCGTGAGCATTTTCGAGCAGCTTCTCCTTTTCTTGAATGGCCTGCCACAACTCTGCGTTGCCTGCCATCACCACCTCAAGAATCGGTGTGTCCTCATAAGCAAAATGGTTTTGCTCCAACACGCCGATGCGAGCCGATTTTTGGCGCGTAATCGACCCGGATGTGGGGCTCTCCAAATCGTTGATGATGCGCAGCAAAGTGGACTTGCCAGAACCATTGGCCCCAACGATGCCGTAGCAGTTGCCCGGGTTGAGTTGAAGGTTGACCTGCTCAAATAGAGCCTGGCCACCAAAATGCATCGATATGTCGGTTGCGGTAATCACGGCGGGCCTCTAACAAGTTGTGGGCACCGCGGTAAAAAGCGCCGCCGTCAAGCCACCAACGCCAAGACAACACCCCCGATCATAAACCACAAAGCTGCATACCCAAGACCGGTAGAAACCCACAAGCGACGTGGAATATCCCGGTCTAGTGTGCTACCCAAAATCACAGGATACATGGCCCGAGCACCCAGCCAAACCGCGCCGGCAATGGTGGCCGACTCCGCTGATACCACCCAAGCATGGAGCCACAGGGCCAGCAAAAAGACCGGTAACTGCTCCAACATATTCAATTGTGTCCGATCAGCTGCCCGCAAACCTGGATCATCGCAGGCGTACCGGTCGAAGACCTCACCTTTGGACCTACATTGTGCAGCCAACCTGATCTTTACGCGCATCAGGCGAAACAAAAATCCGTAATAAACAACAACTGTAGCAATAGAGACCCAAATCGGGCCGGTGTAAGCTATCCAATCCATAATTTTATCCTCTTGGCTGGCGTATCGTGGCCAGTGCCTTGTTTCGACTGCATGCGAGTGGTGCTAAACTAAGCCGAAAGGTGGGGACATGAAGGTCAAAGCTGGAAAATGGCTGTTGATGCTCGGGATGGGGCCAGGATGCTGGGGAGGTGAAGACTACCCAGAAAAAATGGGCGGCCAAGAGGGAGAAGCCTTTGACACCGATGCAGACGCGGACGCAGACATCGATGCAGACGCGGACGCAGACACCGATGCAGACGC
>DBIS01000259.1:6991-10400 GCA_002296975.1 Deltaproteobacteria bacterium UBA796
CGATGCAGACACCGATGCAGATGCAGACGCGGACACGGGCACGGACACGGACACGGGCACAGACGACACTGGACCCTAGCGGCTACCGGCCCGAGGATCTCATCGTGGCCCCCGGCAGGTCTCGCGCGCCCTAACAAGGCACACAAGCTGGTTCTCACCTTGGAACAATGCAAACCAACAGCCGAGAATTTACTCCAGTTTCAGCCTATAAGGACCGTATTTAGGACCTGAGGTCCAACAACAATGCTTTGGTTGTCACTATTTCTCCCATACGCCGCTGCCGCGGATCTCACCGTAAACCCAGGTGAATCCATTCAGGCCACCATGAATGAGGCTGTCCCTGGGGACGTCATCGTACTCATGGCCGGCATCTACGACGAAGACTTGTCCACCGAGTCCGATGGTACAGAGGCGTCACCCATCACCATGCGGGCTGAAGGGGAGGTCATCATCACAGCCCCCGGTGAGGTGCTTGCTATCGACCACGCATACTGGGTATTCGAGGATTTGATCTTTGATGGCCAATATGGTTCGGCCGACACCCTCGATATCGATGACGACGCCAATCACCTGCGACTGGTGCGGGTGGAAGTCCGACACAGTGGCCGTGATTGTATTGATATGGGTGCCCCCACTGGGGTCTCCATCATCGACAGTGAAATACACCACTGCCTGCACTACGACGCCGACGATGACGAACGGGTAGACGCCCACGGCATTACCGGGGGTGCGGTGCAAGACCTGAGCATTCTCGGCACCGATATTCACACTTTTTCCGGAGACGCCGTCCAGTTTGACCCAGGCCGCGAGGCCCCAGGTTGGGACAATATCGTCATCCGCGACTGTCGATTTTGGCTCGCACCCCTCACGGAAAATGAAAACGGTTTTGAAATCGGCCAGGTGACCGGTGAAAACGCAATCGACACCAAAACCGTACCCGATGGAAGCCGAGCCACCCTCCTGATCGAGGACTCATCATTTTGGGGCTTCAAAGATGGCATCGATTTTTCGAACCAAGCCGCCTTATTACTCAAGGAAAATGTGGAGGTCACCATTTCGAGGGTTCGAATATTCGACTCAGAGATCGGCATAAGGGTGCGCGGCCCCACAGATACCCGCCCCCTGGGTGCGCGGGTGCGTGTCCAAAGCAGCCTGCTGTACAATCTGGATATCGGCATTCGGTATGAGGACGATATCGAAGACCTAGAGCTGTACCACCTGACCTTCGGCACCGGAGTCGAGACCTTTTTTGATGCTGCGGGTGCAGAAACCGACGCACCCGATGTGCGAAACACAATATTTTTAGGCGCGGAACTGCCAATAGAAGCCGGTGATGACGCCGCGAACCTGACGGCGTCTGTCGACGATTTCATCGACTCGGATTCCCACGACTACCACCTTGCACCCGATTCACCGGCCATCGATGCCGGACAGACCCTCGCAGGTGTGGAGACAGACCTTGATAATCAGCCTCGAATTGAGGGGTCTTCACCGGATATTGGGGCCTTTGAATACGGCCATGATGTAGACACCGGAGACATCGGAGACACCGGAGAGTGGCCAGACACCGGTGATAATGACACGCCTCCGGACGGCGACGACACAGATACTCCAGCGCAGGACCAAGACACAGGTTTAGATACCGAAGTTGCTCCCACAGGTATCGGCGCTGCCGGTGTCGTCGGCGAACTCGGCGGCTGTGGGTGCGCGAGCAACAGTCAACGTTCAAGCCTAGGCCTGGTCGGATTGGTCTTGGCCGCTGGGCTGACCCGGCGCAGACGATCACATTCTTCTGCCCTTGATCTCAGGAAGAATTTAAAATAAATAAAAAAGCGAATATCACAGGAATAAGATACGCTATCGTCAACATCATACCACTATGAGTTGCATGAACGCTAAACAACAAAAGAATAGTTTTTCTTGTGACAAATGCCACCATTTGCCCACCACCGAGTGGGGAGCCCTCAGCACCCATCAGCTTAGTACGCTCTCCGGCAACAAGACCGTCATCAACCGTAAAGCGGGCGAGGCCATCTTTAGCCAAGGCCAAAGCTGCCAAGGTATGTTTTGCATTGTCAATGGAACGATAGGCATCCAAAAACAGGACCAGGCAGCCAACACCACCTTGCTGCGCATCATCGATGACGGCGCCACCATCGGCCACGATGCCTTTTTTGGCACCCGCATACACGACAACACAGCCACCTGTCTCACAGACGTCCAACTCTGCTTTATCCCCGAAAAGCCCCTCGATGGACTGCTCAACCGACAACCCCAACTCATGACAGCATTTGCCCGCAGGCTAGCATCCGACCTACAGCATGCAGATCAAGCCCAAGAAAAAACCATCCACTTACAGGTGCGCGCCAGATTGGCCTGCTTTTTATTGTCCTTGCGCGACCGCCACGGCGAGGTCGATGATCACGGAAACTTGCTCATTTCACTGCCGATGTCCCGCAGGGATATCGCCTCATCCATCGGCACCCGGCCCGAAAGCCTGAGCCGCGCCATTCGAAACCTCCACGACACTGGGACCGCCAAATTTATGGGCAAGCGCGTCGTGGTCAGAGATCTCGACGAGCTTCTCGACGAGGCTGAGCGCTCCTAGAATAAACCAGCCCCTCATGAGTCACTTGCATGTACCCAAACAGCGGGGCACATTGCGATGCCCAAGGAGCTGCTCATGACAAATTGTGCCAAACCCGCCTATCAAAGCTTTTGCAACAGGCTCATGCTTATGAGCCTGTTGGGCCTCAGCATCTCGGGCTGTGAGTTTCTGGGCAAAATCGCTCCCCCTGGTGCAGCCTTTAGAGGTGTCGACCTCGTGGAGCACCCATCAGCCCGAGAAATGGCACGATGGGGTTGCTTTGAGTATCTCACGGAAGCCGTTTGCGGAGACTGGGGCTTGGGCCTCAACACAGTCAAAGATTCCAAGATGGGATTCTCTTTCGACATCTCTTTTGATCTCAGCAACAACAACGAAAAGCTTCCCATCCCTCTGGTTGAGATATTGCTGGCCACCTCGGTCTACGATGACATTGACTTTGGGGCGGTATGCATCAGTTTTTGTGACCCAGAAGAAGATGATTGTGAGCCAACATCCAATGCAAAAGATGGCTGTGACTCAACTGAGGCCGAGGAGGTCACATCCGCATCAGAACTCGTTCCCACCATTGAAGAGCTCCAAGACATCGCGAGAAATGTGGCTTTTGGAGATGTCGACAATGGCGACTTTCGCACCATTCCAGCCAACAGCGATGTCGAGGCCCATATTCAGTTCGACCTCAACATCCACACCATGCTGAAGCTCTCAAAGGACATCCTGTGGGACTTGGGCGAGGATATTTTGTCTGGCCGCGACTTGAGCGTGACCATCCCCTACGTCATGAATGGCTCACTCTTCTTCAGC
>DBIS01000146.1 GCA_002296975.1 Deltaproteobacteria bacterium UBA796
AAAGCCGATTTTCTACGTGCTAAATCTCGAGCTTTTCGAGCAGCGTCACGCACCCTGCCTGCATCGACTGCCTTAGAAACGATGCTGCGAGAAACCCCTGGATTTTCAGCGAGAAAATAACCGAGTTGTTCAGAAACTAAAGACTCTACCAAGCCTTTAACCTCGGAGTTTCCTAATTTTGTTTTGGTCTGTCCCTCAAATTGAGGCTCTGGCACCTTGACCGACAAGACCACTGTGAGCCCTTCTCGAATATCGTCACCAGAGATGGACTCGCCTTTATCCGTACGAATCATCTTCTTTGATGACGCGAAGGTGTTGATGGTACGGGTCAGCGCAGATTTGAAACCTGAAACATGAGTTCCACCTTCAACCGTACGAATGTTGTTGGTAAAGCTGGCGAGATTTTCAGAATAGGATGTGGTCCACTGCATGGCCAACTCAACATCAACGCCCTCTCGGTGACCGTTGATGCATATGACATCGTTATGAAGACCAGGACGGGCCTCATTGAGCAGTTTTACATACTCCTCAATTCCACCCTCGTAGCACATCTCTTCTTTGCGATCGTCACGGCGATCGTCCAAAATAATCATGAGTCCTGGGTTTAGAAAGGCCAACTCTTGAAGCCGAGTGTGCAGCACCTCATAGCTAAAGTTGACCGTCTCCTTAAAGATGTCGGCATCGGGCAAAAAGGTCACCTTGGTGCCACGCTTACCTGGCGTTTCACCCCTGACCTCGAGCTTGGTCATCACGTCGCCGCGGGTAAAACCCTGGTGATAGTGTTTTCCATTGCGGAAAATATCGAGTTTTAGCCATTCGCTCAAAGCGTTGACGCAAGACACGCCAACACCATGAAGACCACCAGAAACTTTGTAGCTATCTTTGTCGAACTTACCGCCAGCGTGCAGGGTGGTCAGGGCCACTTCGCAAGCTGGTCGCCCCTCTGTGGGATGCATGGCAACGGGAATTCCCCGCCCATCATCTTCAACTGAACAAGAGCCATCTTCATCCAAAATCACGATGACCTTGGTGCACTCACCGGCCAAAGCTTCGTCAATAGAGTTGTCGACCACCTCGTAAACCAGGTGATGAAGTCCATTTGGACCTGTCGAACCAATGTACATAGCAGGGCGCAAACGGACGGCTTCAAGACCTTCCAATACGGTGATCGATGAGGCATCGTATTCTTTGGACATGGATTTTCTCCAACCCTTTCTATCAGGGCTTCCTGTGGCCAAAATTTAATGGCCTGAACTCTATAAAATTACCTGTACCAGTAACGGAAATTTTCCGATACAGCCATCGATTCCCCCGCTTTCTTGCAGGCTATTTTTCGGCTGAGATTCGTCCAGCCTGAACATGCAAGAGCAGGGGATCTAAACCTTTGAGTTCTCCCAAATATTTTGGATCTGTGGTGGTGATCCAAACTTGGCCTTTAAGGGTGCGAAGTACTGAGATTAGTCGCCTTCGACGCCCTTGATCAAGCTCACTTGTAAGGTCATCAAGTAAAAACAAAGGCACGCTACCAAATGAATGGGCAAATTCCAGCTCGGCCAATCTAAGCCCCAATACCAAACTTCGGGCCTGACCCTGAGATGCAAAATTACGGGCGGGCTTTCCATCTATTTCAATCGACATCTCATCTCTATGAGGTCCGATCAAAGCCACACCCCGAGAAATCTCATCTGCTTGTTTCTCTTGAATAGCCTTGAGCAAACAACTTTCCATTTCAGCTTGATTGAGACCGTCTTCAACATTGAAGGCGTTGGTTTTGACCGAAAGATCCACAATTCCGGTTCCAGCGATGGCTTCATGATTTGAACAAAATGAGTGTTTAAGCGCCGCCACAGCACAAACCCTTGGGTAAATCACTGCCGCGCCAGCCCGAGCCAAGGCACTGTTAAATGCGTCGAGTTGAAGGGGATCAACCCAATCAGTTTGAAGCAAGGCGCGTTTATGAGCCAATATTTTTTGATATTCTGTCACCGCTTTTAGGTGATTGGGGTTGGCATTAAAAGCCGCTCGGTCCATAAAACGGCGCCGTTGGTCTGGTCCGCCACGAATGATGCTCCCATCTTCTGGACAAAACACCACTGCACGCAGCACTTCAAACCACTGAGTCAACTCGTAGACGTTGCTCTCATCCATCAATAAACGGCGTTTACCATCTACCCAAGACCAACTTATCTCTCGGGTTCCCACTGGGGACAGAGCGGTTCCAGATACCCGTGCTTGAGATGTTCCATGACACATCCAACGTCTGACTAAGGCTTCTCTAAAACTCTTGAGTGTGCTCAAAACACTCACAGCTTCCAATAAATTGGACTTCCCCTCGCCATTATTGCCGTGAACAACGACCAAGGGTGCATCACAGTCAATGGTGGTCGACTCAAGATTGCGCCAACCAAAAACCGAAAGTGATGTGAGTCTCACCTTGAGCTCAGTCGAGTCGAATGGGCATCACAACAAACTGGCAATCGTCTCGTCCAGGAATACGAAGCACACATGGGTCGAGTGCTTTGTCCATCTCTAAAACAAGCTCGTCTGATGTTGTCTGGCGCATAATATCGAGAAAATACGCGATATTAAATCCGGTTTCAAATGCTTCACCTTCTAAACGCGCTTCAATTTCCTCTCTGGCATTTCCAAGATCAACATTTTGAGCGGAGAGCACCAATTGATCAGCTTCAAAGCTGAATCGAACCGAGTGATTGCGATCTGAAGCCACGATGGAAACCCGTTTAAGCGCATCGACAAAAGCCGTACGGGCGAGAATCAACCGGCATTTATGGGACTGGGGAAGCACCTGGCGATAATCTGGAAATTGACCATCTACCAAGCGAACCATCATGGTTAAACCGGTGGTTTGGAACGTGGCCGAGCGTTCACCAAAAGCCACCGCCCAATCACCCTTGTCTCCATCACAAAGTTTTCGAATCTCATCGAGCGCTTTTCGGGGCAACAACATCTGTCGGCCCATATTGAACTCACCGGAATAGGCGGTCTCTGAATAGCTGAGACGACTTCCATCGGTGGTCACCATCCTCAGCCGTGCCTCGCCATTTTCAGCGGTAATGGCCTCGAGATGTGCACCATTTAAGCCATATCGGCTGTCATCTACACAAACCGCGTAGAGGGTTTCTATAATCAAACGATGAAGGGTTGTGCCGGGTATAGCCAAGGCTGCTTCATCGTCTCGAGAAGGCAAGGGAGGATAGTCTTCGCCACTCATCCCGACCAAATGAAACTCGCTTTTTCCAGATACAATCGCGAGCCTGTTGCCGGCCTCAGTTTTGAGATGAACAGTCGATTCAGGCAATTGCCGTGCAACCTGAAAAAGATTTTGTGCATCGACTGAGATCTCTCCGGGACGTTCAATCCTCGCGACATAATCAGCGACCAAAGACACCATCGTATCTGTGGCGGTCAATCTGAGTGTGTCGCCATCAGCGCTCAACAAAACATGGGCCAAAGCCATATTTGTGGTGCGACGTTCAACAATGCCCTGCACACGGCTCAAGCCGCGAATCAGTTCTTCTTTGTCAATGATGAGGTCCATGGGTGCTCCAGGCTGCTGTCTATGGATCTAAATTAAAGAATGATCTTTATAATTAGTAGTAGATCCATAGGGGCTATGAACATGTGGGAAAGTGTAAAAAGGTAAGCATTATCATCTACTTAAGGTGTAGTCCATTTGTGGACGGCGCTGTGGGTAGACTGGGGTTGTTGCGGAAAAAAAGGTGGTTTCGATTTGGGCGTCGAGGACTTCATAGCAGGTGCATAACCAATCCACTGCTTGTCCATGGTTTATCCACAGCATCTACAAGCCCCGATGAATGTTTCTTTCGAGAATTTGGAGTGCAGAATTGATGTCCACATTGGTTTTTGATTGTCCTCTAATCTTTTTGACGGCGTGTTGAACTGTCGCGTGATCACGATTTCCGAAGATTCGACCGATCTCTGGAAAGGAGTGGTCCGTGAATTTCCGAATCAAAAACATAGCGACATGACGGGGTCGAACCAGCTGTTTTAGGCGCCGAGAGCCCTTGATATCAGATACCTTTACATTATAAAAGTTGGCTACGGTCCCGATAATATCGTCCGCGTTTACGCTTTGTGGCATGTCTTCAAGCATGCTGGATAGGTGCTGACGGGCCACATCAAGGGTGAGCACCCCTGGGCGCAGACGCATGACGGCATTGAGGCGGTTGACGGCACCTTCGAGCTCACGAACGTTGCCGTGTACCCGTGCGGTAATCCATTGGGCAACATCATCTGGAATGTTCATCCCTTGATGTTCAGCCTTTTGCCTTAAAATAGCGGTGAGGGTTTCCATATCGGGTGCTTGCGTATCAGCGAGCATTCCACTTTCACATCGGGTTCGTAGCCGGGGCTCGAAACCCCTGATTTCTCGGGGTAAAACATCGGCGGTGAACACAATCTGAACGCCGCGCTCATTGAGCCACTCGAAGGTATGAAAGAGCTCTTCTTGGGTGCGGTCTTTTCCGCTTAAAAACTGAACGTCGTCAATCAAAAGGACGTTGGCTTGCTTGCGGTACTGGTCTCTAAACTCAGGCATCCGACGATAGCGCAGAGCTTCGATTAAATTATTGGTGAACTGCTCTGCGGTGACGTATAAAATTCGAGCTTCTGGGTTTCGCTGTCGAATCCGGTTTCCTATCGCATGGACCAGGTGGGTCTTTCCAAGGCCGGTGTCGCCATAGATAAACAAGGGGTTGTACAGTTTTTCACCTGGGGAGTCTGCTGCCGCCAATGCTGCAGCATGGGCAAACTCATTGGATTTACCCACCACGAAATTTTCGAAGGTTTTATCGGGAGACACACCAGGAATCGGGGTCTCAATCTTGAACTTTTTGGCGGCAGGCTTTTCAGTGCTTGCTTCTTTGGGCGCCTCTTGGGTGCGGGCGACATGAAACTGAAGCCGAACCGGATGTCCGATGGCCTGTTCGATCTCTTCGCTGAGCGCGGGGCCATAGTTCGCAGCGACCCAATCTCGATAATATCGGTTGGGCACTTCAAGGCTGACTGCATCATGGGTGATCGCGGCCATTTGAATGGGTCGAATCCAAATTTCAAAGTTTTGAGCACCGAGTTTTTCTCGCAGCGAACTTTGAATTTGGGACCACAGTTGATCTTTTTGCACACCAATACCCACAACGCACACCGGCGCAGAACGGAGTTTCTATGAAGAAAACAGTCAATCCGGAACCCACCGACCCGGCATGGAAGCAGACTAACAAGGTTTGGCCCCAACAATCAATGGGTGGTGGGTGAGCTAAGTATCAGCACCCACGTAGGGGTTTATCTCGATATTCAAGGTTAAACCTGATTTTATTGCTATTATGGAAAAGTCCTTTTTTTTTATATATTTCCCAGTGGGATCTATGGATCTCATCGATAGGTTGACCCAGTTAGAACCTGCATAATTTGGCTTGTCCTTAGGGTTTTTCACAGCTGTTCCACGTGGAACTTTTTTTTTGGATCACCATGAAAATCCTTCCTCGCGCGTGCGTGCGAAACTTCATTGTTTAAACCGACATAAGATCTATCTTGCTCACCACTCAAGGACAGCATAGACAACGAACTCTCAACAGCGGGGCCCACAGTTGGTCGTCGCGAGGCGACACATCGTCGGCGAAAATGGGTCGCTTTAAGCCGACCCCACGGAGGCTCAAATGAAGCGCACATATCAACCCAGCAATATCAAGCGTAAACGGTCCCACGGCTTTCGCTCACGGATGAAAACCACCAGTGGTCGTAATGTGATCAAGCGTCGTCGTGCCAAGGGCCGTAAGCGTTTGGTCCCCACGGTGCCTTCTAAGCGCAGCTGAGGCTAGGGTTCTGGGACTCCCCCGTGATCATCGGTTGCGGCGAACCCAGGATATTCAACGGGTTCAAGGCCAAGGTCGGCGGCTTCGTCTACCCAGCATGTTGATCCTGTTTAAACCCAGTGAGTACAGCCAAACCCGAGTGGCTTTGACCGTGAGTCGAAAAGTTGGAAATGCCGTGGTACGAAACCGGGTAAAACGATGGCTTCGAGAAGCTATACGGCTTCAGCTTTCGCTGATTCCAAGCGGCCAAGATGTGGTTGTGATCGCTCATCCTCAATCTGCGACAGATGGTTTGGATGCGTTGGCGATGCAACTTCGGGAAGGGTGGACCCAAATGAGAAAATCAGCATGATGAGAGACTTTCTCCGTTGGATGATCAAGGGCTATCAAAACTTGATCTCACCTTTATTGCCACCGATGTGCCGATTTTACCCATCTTGTAGTCAATACGCGGTCCAAGCCCTTCGAATCCATGGGGCTTTTGCCGGTACTCTTTTGGCCGGTTCAAGAATACTCCGATGCAATCCCATGTTTGAAGGTGGCTGTGACCCAGTTCCGGCCCGTCAAGGAGCCCATTGTGGACACTGATCAAGAAAAACGCACCCTCCTCGCAGTGGGCTTATGCATGCTGGTTTATTTGGTGTGGATGCAGTTTTTTTCACCCCCAATGGACACTGTAAATCCAGCGGTGAGCGTCGATGACCTCAATCTCACGACCACACAGGCTAAACCAGCCGACGACCCGGTTGGGCACAACCCATCGGTAAGTGTAAGCCCAGGAGATAACGGTGATAATGAGGCTGCGAACACAGGGGCTCAAACACCCACTGTTGCGGCCATTAGCCCCCATGGGCTTGAGCTAGAAACCGATGCTTTTAAGGGCCTTGTTCATTCCACAGAGGGTGCCCTGAAGGCAGTAGAGCTTAAAGATTATAATGCCCAATCGGTGGTCACGCCGCTGTATGCCTGGATCTTTGACGGCGCTGAAGGGGAGTGGATTTCCTACCAAGGCGGTGACGAGCCCGAAACCTTGCTCAGCGCTGCCGGCGCTTTGGTCGTCGCTGGGGCGGGTGAGCTGGGAAATGATGTTTCTTATCAGATCACCAAAGACGGCGCAGGCATCTTGGCCAGCAGTCGGCTTCATGATGGGCTAAAAATCACCAAGCATTACACAACTGTAGAACGCGATGAGCAGTCTATGGCGGTCGCCGTCACCTTTTCGAACCATTCCGAACGGGTGATTCGAGACTTGTGGGTGGGAATGGCCGATGTGGCTGATGGCACCAAAGCCGATCGATTCGCGAATGTCATTCGGCCCATCGCCTTTGTTGATGAGAGCCTTGAGCGGGTGGATGATCTCGAAGAGCTAAAAGACGAAGGCGCCCAGCGTTTTGAGGGCCTTGTGGATTGGTTCGGCCTTGGAAACAAGTATTTTATGAGCGTTTTGGCTCCCCTCGATGCACCCCCAGGTGAGTGGGTGGTCTCGACCCTGTCAGACGGTCGGGTTGGAAGCTATTTTCGCCTTCGCCAACCTTTGGATTCTGGTGCTTCGCGTACCCTCAACTTTGTGACCTATATTGGGCCAAAGGATTTGGATAAGACCACAGCTACAGGCCATAATTTGGACCGCTCTATCGAGTTTGGTTGGTTTGGCATGTTCGCTAAGATTCTACTCTCCATGCTTAAATTCTTCCATGGATTGGTGGGCAACTGGGGTCTTGCGATTTTGCTGCTCACCTGTACGGTCAAGGCGGTGTTTTTCCCGCTGATGCAAAAACAGTTTGTGAGCTCCAAGCGAATGCAGGCCATCCAGCCTCAAGTCAAAGCGATCAAAGAGAAATATAAAGACAATAGCCAATTACAAAGTCAGATGACCATGGAGCTTTTCAAGGAGCATGGCGTCAATCCGATGAGTGGCTGTTTACCGATGATCATCCAGATGCCCGTGTGGTTCGCCTTGTACAATGTCATGTTGTACAGCGTAGAGCTTTATGGCACGTCGTTTTTATACCTTCAAGACCTCACAGAGGCTGACCCCACAGGCCTTTTGCCCTTGGTCGTCACCGTGTTGATGGTGCTTCAGCAAAAGCTGATGCCGACCGCCAGCATGGACCCGATGCAACAAAAGATGATGCGCTTAATGCCCATCGGTTTTGGCATCTTTATGTTCACCTTCCCTGCTGGGCTGGTGTTGTACTTCAGCGTCAACAATATGTTGACTATCGTACAGCAGTGGTTCATCTACCGGAAAAAAGAAGAGCCGGTCTCGGCTTGAGACCAAACCCCATTTGGTGCACGTTCGCACCCAGGAGACATCATGAGTGACAATAAAATTACCACCGAAGGCAACAACGTCGATGAGGCTTTGGCCGCTGCAGCTGAGAAGCTTGGCGTGCCCGCAGACCAGGTTGATTACAAGCTGGACTTTAGCCATTTTCGGAATGACCAAGGTCGGGCTATTCCAGTGGATACCGTTAAAATTATCGCTTGGGCTTCAGACCCTACAGATAAGGCGGGTGCTCTCGCTGCCAAGGCTTGGATAGAAGAGTTGGTTACCAAAATGGGCTTTGAAGCCACAGTGACCACACGAAATATACGTGACCAAAAGGCCACGATCTCCGTGAATTCAGAATCAGCCCGATTCTTGGTGGGCCGAGGTGGCTCAACTTTGCATGCCATCAAGGATATGTTGTCCGTCGCGATGGAAGCTGATTTTGAGGATTGGACCTTCGATATTGATGTTCAAGGTGGACAGCGCGAAGAGCGAAAAGACCGTGACGATCGCGGTGGTCGTGACCGTGATGACCGCGGGCGTGGCGGTCGTGGCCGTGACGATCGCGGTGGTCGTGACGATAGAGGTCGTGACAATAGAGGTGGTGGTCGTGGTCGGAATGATGAGCGTTGCTCAGACGATGATGTTCGGGACCTGAAGCGCCTCGCTACTCGAGTGGCGGAGTCTGTGATCAAGAACGGAGAGGCCGAGGTTATTCGCAAGCCACTCAACTCATTCGAGCGTCGCACCGTGCACATGGCGATCGCTGATATGGAAGGCGTCAAAACCGATACTGTTGAACAAGACGGTGAACGTAAAATCCGCATCTTTGTCGATAATGGCGAGGGTGCCCCCGCAGAGGCATAAATGGACACCATCGTCGCCTTATCGACTCCTTGGGGTCGCTCAGGCGTCGGTGTCATCCGTTTGAGTGGACAAGACGCCCGCCAGATCGTGTCATCGGTCTGTGCGGGCGCTTCGCGTTGGGTTGACCGCCGAGCGAGCGTGCGGCAAATTGTGGACACCTCCCAGGCCGTGATCGATGATGTCCTCGCGGTGTGGATGAAAGGCCCAAAGAGCTACACGGGCGAAGATGTGGTTGAGTTGTCTGGACATGGAAACCCCATCGTCTTGTCTGCCCTCATTGATGTGTTGATCGCAGCAGGGGCACGGCCGGCCAGGCCAGGAGAGTTCACACGCCGATCCCTTGAAAACGGGCGCACGGACTTGTTGCGCGCAGAGGGTTTGGCGGCCTTGATTATGGCCAAAAGCATGGAAGGCGTTTTTGATGCTCGGGCAGCGATGTCTGGTGCGGTCGGCGACACAGCAGCCCACCACCGAGAAGTGTTGTTGGATTTGGCCGCTGAACTTGAGGCTCGGCTGGATCATCCTGATGATGATTTGAGCATGCAGTCCGATGAACAGGTCGCGGAAAAGTTGACTGACCTGGGTGTTGCGGCCACCGCTGTCGCAGACTCATGGCATATGAGCCGGGTTCATCAACAAGGGGCCTCGGTGGCTTTGGTTGGCCCAGTAAATGCTGGAAAGTCGAGTTTATTTAACCATTTGGTTGGCTCACAGCGGGCATTGGTGAGCGAGACGCCTGGCACCACTCGCGATGTGGTCGAGCGGGGTGTGTTGCTCGATGGTATGGACGTGACCTTTTTGGACACTGCCGGCGAAGGCGGCGGCAAGGACCCCATAGAGGCTGCGGGGGTGGTTTTGGGGCGTGCGCTCAGCGCAGAGGCTGACCTGGTCATTGTGGTTATCCCCACCCACCGACCACAGGACCGAGTGACTGACCAGATTCTCGAGAGAAGTAAACACTTGCCCCGACTCATCGTTGGAAGCTTTTCAGACTGTCCACGGCACCCGAATGCACTGGCGGTCGCATTTCCGATCAGCAATGTGGATGCGGACGGTGTTGACGCGCTTCGCGCAGCCATTCGCTCCGCCATCGGATCACACCCCTCTCAAACCGAAACCGCGGTGTTGAGTTCTCAGCGTCAACATGATTTGTTCCGAGCGGTGGCTCGTCATTGTGAGGGTGCCGGTACAGCGTTGATGGGTGCGCTTGGGCCTGCTGTAGCCGTGACGGAGCTCATCATGGCCATTGAACGTCTGGGCGAATTGTCAGGAATAGACGCACGTGAGGCTGTTTTAGACCGCTTATTCAGCAGATTTTGTATCGGAAAGTAGTGCTAGTCGAGCCAAAAAAGGTGCTGTATGGCATTCTTGTTCACCGGGGGGCTTGAGTGAAGACCTTATATGTGATGGATCCATTGGATCGCATCGATGTGGGAGGCGACTCCACCTATATGTTGATGCTGGAGGGGAGCAGGCGTGGCCATGAGGTCGCGTGGTGTACCCCAGCTGACTTGTATGCCCTGACCGGCCGATGCCACGCTCGCTGCGAGGTGGTCCATATATCGGAATCTGCACCATATTTTAGATGTGAGCCTCCGCGTGATCGAGACTTGGCGGACTTTGATGTGGTGTGGCTTCGAAAAGACCCGCCGTTTGATATCGCCTATATATTTTCGACCTATATGCTTGATTTGGTCGATAAACGGACCTTGGTTTTGAACCACCCGGCATCTATTCGCGACGCCAATGAAAAGATGGTCGCCTTGCGTTTTCCAGACTTGGTCCCTGAAACCTTGGTCACCTGCGAGACAGAGCGGGCTTTATCTTGGATAGCTGAGCAAGCTGGAAAGGTGGTGCTCAAGCCCTGGGATGGTAACGGTGGTCGAGGGGTGCTGGTGACCCGTCATGGGGATGGCAACTTACGGTCGATGATCGAGCTTTTGACTGAACAGGGTCAGATCCATATTTTGGTTCAACGCTATCTTCCGGAGATAAAACAGGGAGACAAGCGCATCATTTTGATCGACGGAGAGCCTAGGGGTTGGATGAACCGGGTGCCAGGACCTGATGATCATCGTGGGAATATGCATGTGGGTGCGACCGTTGAAGCGACAGACCTGAGCGAATCGGATCGGCTAATTTGCGACGAGATAGGACCTTGGTTGAAGGAGAGTGGCTTGTTGTTCGTCGGGATTGACACCATCGGTCGCTTAATGACCGAAATCAATGTCACCTCACCCACTGGAATTCGAGAAATAAATCAACTGATGGGGACCCAGCTGGAAGCTGAAATCACCGACGCAGTAGAGAAGAAATTGGCGGCCTTAGGCCGAGGAGAAGACTCATGAAATCCTTTTCAACATTATTTGTTTGGGCGAGCTTGGTTTTTGGTGGGGTGGCTGTGGCTGCCGACGCCGACGCCGATGAAGACTATGAGCGGGCAACATTTACGGTTCCAAAAAAAAAGCCGATTCAAGCCGATATCGATGAAGTCGATGTGGGCATTGAGGCCAATTCAGCAGGCTCGATGTCTACATCCCTCCGTTTGTACCCAGATGTGGTCTACGAGGGTGCACGGGTGTTAAAAATGGACCTCAAATTCGTCGCTGCCTGCCATGAGGCGATCGAGCTTGTGTACCAAAGAAGGTATATCGAGGCCAAACAGGCCTTTGAGAAGGCACAGCGGCGGTACCCCGGCTCAGCGCTCGGCCCGATTGGGCATGTTTTGGTCTATCAGGCCTTGATGTTAGAAAATTTGGATTTTGCTTATGAGGACCAATACAAGTTGGCCTCTAATCAGGCGCGACAACAACTGATGGAAGCGCTCGAGACTCGCGGGAACGATGCTTGGGAACACTTTATTTTGGGTGGCGTTTTGGGCATCGATGCGATTCATAGCATGCGGAGAGGGAACTATTTGACCTCTCTCAACCGGGCTTTAGAGGCCATGAAGTCCATAAAACGCGCTAAAAAAATAGCCCCAAAATTTCCCGATTTAAAGTTGGGCGATGGTCTATATAACTACTGGAGAACTGTGATTTCGAGGGGTGTCAAGGGCCTTCCCGCCTTTACCGACAAGCGAATGCTTGGCATTGAGCAGCTTCGTGAAGTGGAAGAAAAGGGGATCTTTTTGGGTCCAGCGGCCACATTTGCTTTGACCTACACTTGGCTTGAAGAAGGTGCATTGAAGCGTGCGACCCAGTCAGCGCTTCGAAACCATCGGGCTTATCCAGAGAATGTGGTCAACAACTTGATGCTTGGTCGCTTGTATATGTATCGACGTAAATACGATGACTCAGAGAAGTATTTCAAATTGGTGGTGAGCGTTGCCCCCAAAAATCGTCGGGTCTACTACTTCTTGACGAGAATGCACCTGCGCCAAAAGCGGTTGTCTGATGCAGAGATCGCGGTCGATAAGTTTTTGAGCTTCAAGCTGAAAAATCGGGACAGGGCTTTGGCTTTAATGCAAAAGAGCCTGATCTATTACCGTCGTCATGATTGGAACACGGCAGAGAGCTTGGCCAAAGAAGCCTGGAAAGTCGGGCAACTGAAGCGCGCTAAACGGCGTCTGGCGAGCATCAACAAGGCCAGAGCTCGGCATGGGAATACCGGCGGGGTGACCGAGACCCCTCCACCGGTTTCTCCCACGCCAAAAACCTCAGAGCCAAGTGGGCGAAATACACCGAAGGCTGCGAAGGCTGCGAAGGCTGCGAAGGCTGCTAAGAAGTGAGCGGCCTTCGTCGACTGCTTTAGTTGGCGATGACTGGAATATTCAATTCCATGCCCAAGCTGAGCTTGATGGATTTTCCGAGGGTGTTCGGGTTCGCGCTGCGAATTTCCCGCCACTTGCTGGACTTGCCATAATAGTTGAGGGCGATGGAGCCCAGGGTGTCGCCGCTGACCACGGTGTGTGTGGTGGCTTGGTCTAGAGTTGTGGTCGTTGGGGGCATTTCAGTTGCTGTTGGCGTGACGGCCACTGGTGGAGCGACCGCTGGGGCGACTTCGACCACATCGACAGGGGTTTGTGCGCGCTCTTCGATGGGTGTGGCTGGCAGTTGAACTTCAGCTGTGGCCATCGTTGTGGCGGCCATATTTGCCTCGGTCGTTGGGGGCGAAACGGCTTGGGTTTTTCCACCCGAGACGATGGCCACCAAGAGTAAGGCTGCTGCGCAACCGCTGACCAGAGCTGTCGCTGAGGACCAGAGGCGGACCCGTTTGTAGAGGGCTTGGACTTGTCCATCGAGGACGGCGTTGTCGGAGCGAAGGCGTTTGGCCTCTGCGCGAAGGTTACGGATTTCGCTGCGTTCTCGAGCAGCGAGGCGAAGCCGTTGTTCTTCGGCGTCCTGAATCTGGTTGCGGAGGGCGTTTTCTACCCGTTCACGCAAGGAGGTCGGAATCACCGCACCGTTCGCGCTGGCTGCGTCTAGGCGTTGAAGCGCCTCTTGCCATTGTCCACGGGCTGCGAGGACTTTTCCTAAAAGCAGAGAAGCATCGGAGTCGATGGGATCGAGTGTCAGCAACATGCGCAGCCGGTCTGTGGCTGGTGCGAAGCGACCTTCTTTCGCCAAGGATAAGGCCTCGTCATAAAGGCTTGAAGGCGCGTCGATCTCAGAGCTATCGAGCAAGCGTGCGATTTTTTCGGTGGCGCCGCGGCCACCTTGGCCTCTTGGGCGCTCGTCAAATGCGAGGACGGAAAGGTTAGACATGGGATATCTCGGGGATGTGGGAGGGGGGAACACGTCCGGGGAGGGACACAGCGGGGAGCGACCCGAGCTCACGTGGAGTCAAGTACTGCTATTGACATAGCAAGAGTGGTCCAAGAAGTAAAGTGAAGCCAGCGCTAT
>DBIS01000147.1:0-956 GCA_002296975.1 Deltaproteobacteria bacterium UBA796
CAGGGGCCAATTTCGAGCGCTGAATTTGAGGGTGATCATGTCGACGTCCCCTTGTTTCGCGGCCCACATGGCGCCACGGTTCCCCATGTCATGGTTCAGGTTGGCGACGGCCTGTATTTGTTCGGCCTCAAGTCCTCAGTGTCAGGAGTTTGGGTGTCTGAGCGGGTTGCAAAAGAGCAAAAGATAAGTTTGAAGACTGGTAATCAAGCCTTGGTCAATATTCATGGCGAGTCTGGACAATATAAATTGGGTGGCGAGACCAAGACCGGTTCGTTGTCGACGCTCCTGATCGGCGGGTTGACCCTCAGTGACTTGGTGGTCTCAGCATCGGCTCCGGCTGACAAGCCAAGAGATACAGCTCAGCAGGGCATGGCTTGGGGTGATTCGGGCTCAGCCGGCACCGCCATCGATGGTTGGATTGGCCTTGGCGCACTTCCTCAAGACTTGTCCTGGGCTGTGCTTCCATCTCAGGGACTGGTCCGCTTTGTGCGAGATGGCGCCGTGCTTCTCACGGATGGTACCAAAAACCCCTACACATTATCCGATTCGGAAATCGTCCAATGGGGCAAGCGCCAGGACAAATCGATTTTCCCCCAACAGGCCACGGTGTCGGGCATCAACGTCGGTGGCGTGGAGATGTCCGGTCATATCGAAATAGGACATGGTGGAAGCTGGTATGCATGGCCGGTCGAGATTCCCTCCCAGAGCACCTACAGCCTTGGGGATTTGGATTTTAGGTATTTGGCCGTCGGTATCGGCGGGGTCGACTTGGGCCAGGCCCATGTGCTCGAGCTCACATCGATGGATGGTGTTGAGCGCAGCAATCGCATGAACATCGGCCAAGATTTCTTGTATGGCTTTGATGTGTCTATGGATCGGGTTGCGCAGCAGATCACCTTGGGTAAGGCCGACGGTCTTCAACGGGCAGACCCCCTCCCTCATATGTTGGCTCAAGC
>DBIS01000147.1:1328-3539 GCA_002296975.1 Deltaproteobacteria bacterium UBA796
AGCTGTTGAAGCTGTTGAAGCGGATGAAGCCGAGGAAGTGACCAAGACCGATGAGCCTGTCGGCGAGGCGGCCGATTGGGATCGCCTGAAAGACATCTATTTTGCGATGGGCGATTATGACAAAGCCGCCGAGGCTGCTCAAAAGGCGGTCGACCTCGAGCCCAACAATTGCGGCAATTGGCAAAAACTCGGCACAGCACGACATCGGCTTGGTGAGCATGGCAAAGCGAACACGGCTTTTGCAAGGGCCAGTGAAATCTACCATGCGTGGTACGATCTCTCCTTGGCCGACCGAAAGATCGCTCAAGGCATTATCGACAAGCTAGACGATGACGCGAAGGATGCTTATCCCCACCAGGTGGCCGCCTCGGCTTGCCACACTGCCGATGCGTCACTCGCCGCAGCAAGTTTTATCGCAGGCGATGTCCTCAAGATAGAGGCGCTTTACCGGCAACACTTTGATTTAGACCCCCGCCTGGGGCTTATCGCGGGCAATGCCTTGATCGTTAAGGGTGATTTGGCCCATGCGATGGAGCCCATTCGTCAAGCACTCAAAGCCGGCGGCACCATGACCCTCACACGGCTTTCCTTGGCCGTGATTTATGCCGAGCAGGGCGATTGGGACACGGCGTCCAAGTTGTTCGACCGGGTACTGAGTCAGTCTTTTGATGTCCAAACCCTACGGGTATGGATGAATGCTCTCGGTGAAGCCCATGGTCACGAGGCTGTTATCGCTGGCGCGGTGGCTTTGGTTAAACGCTACCCCGCGTCAATCGCTGCACGCACCGGTTTAGCCTATGCGTTGGTCGGCTCAGATAATGGTCCGATGAAGGCCAAGGCCCGTCGCGCTGCAGAGCTTGTTTTTGAGCGGCGGCTCGCACAGTTCCCACAGTCTGCGCTCGTCGCCGGTGTTTATGCGCGGTGGTTGAACCAGTGGGAGTCGGGCAGCGAAATGGCCATGAACCAGGCGCACCGTGCCTTGGACATCGACTCTAATGCCGCTGACGCCCTTATGGCCCTCGCTGAGCTTTACGGCGGAGAGGGTGTTCATGGAGCGGCCACCACCGACTGGGCGCAGCGGGCTGGCCAGACCAATGTCTTTCATATTGGGTACGCAGGTCTGCTTGGTGAGCCAGGGGTGCCTGCTGCTCAATAAGTACGCTTTGCTCGCAGCTTATTTTTTGTGTGGGATTGGCACTTTGCAGCGCGCGAAGGCTTTGGTGTCTGTGTACGCGATCGAGATGTCGGCAAAGGCCTTGGTTTTCTCAAAGTAGATCGCGCGGTCGGCGAAAGCTTTGGTTGACTCGAAATACCAGTGTTGAGGCAAAGTGGCGAAAGCCTTGGTGGGCTCTTTGTAAACCACACAATCCGCGAAGGCCTTGGTGGACTCGATATACACCGAGAAGTCGGCGAATGCTTTGGTGGGCTCCACGTACACGCTCAGGGCACCCGCGGGCGCTATGGTGAAAGCGGTGAGGCCGAGGGCGGCGAAGACTGGGAGGGTTGGTTTCATATCAGCGTCCGGTGCTGAGGTTTGGGTCGGGTTGTTGCAAGCTCAAAGTCTCGGCACGCTCCTGCTCAATACACAAAGTCGTCGATGCCATCGGTGACGGTGACGATGACGATGGCCGCATCGGTGAGCGGGCCTGCGAGCTTGGTGTGGGCGTCGACGATCATGTCTGCATGTTGGGCGTCATAGGCGATCACGTGCAAGATGGAGTAATCCCAGTCGTTGGATTCTGCGGCATTTTCAGCGCTGAGCTGGATGTCTGAGAGTTTGTCGCTGAGCAGGCTGTCGGCCTCGTCTGCGGTATAGGGTTCTCCTTCGGGCCAATGAAATGCTCGGGTGACGCTGACACCCACATCTTCTCTGTTGATTTCAACGAGCATGTCGGTCTTTTTCCCGCCCAGGTCAGTGTATTCAATCTCGGTCTCTGTTTTCACCAAAAAAGCCAGTTCGCACCGATGCAATAGCTCGAATGCGGTGATCTCAGAATGGACGGACGAACCACCCAGGGTGCCTTCGATAAAAATTTCTTGTCCGCCATCGCTCAGCAGGGTCTCATCAAAGTCCACAACGCCAAAATCGATGGCATTTCGATACAGCGAGCCCTGGCTTGAGGGCAGGTTGATCACGTTGCAATCGCCGGAGATGTCGCCGTACCCGTCGAGAGGGTCAGCATCAGCGTCAGCGTCAGCGTCGGCATCAGC
>DBIS01000147.1:3861-25943 GCA_002296975.1 Deltaproteobacteria bacterium UBA796
GCATCAGCATCAGCATCGGCGTCAGCCTCGACGTCATCAGTTTGAGTGTCGCTCTTCGGCGGGCTGCATCCCCAGCTACAGAGGATGAAAGCTAAGCTCAATCGGGTCATGGTGGCTCCTGTTCAACCACCTTGCCACAGGTGATTGAGGGCCATCGAAATACTGCCCCAAAGACGGCCATAGAACGGGGTGGACAACAGGGCGATTTGCACCCCCAAGCACAGCACGCAAAACATAAGTGTGGCCGATGCCTGCCCTCGAAGTTTCATGAGTTTTTCGGCGTCGGAATCGGAGTACTCTCCCGCTTGAATGCGCGCGACCTCGGTGTCGAGGGTGGTCCAAACCCACACAGTCAACGCCGCACCCGGTACCGAGGTCCAGCAGGGCAAACCCAGGATGTTGAGGACGATGGCCACCTTTAGAAGTCGGCGGTTTTGGGTGATGGCTGCGGCCGATTCTCTGGGGGCTGTGTGCTCCACGCTTGAAAACAGCGCGTCCACCTTGTCGCTCACTTCAGCTCAACAACTTGATGAGGTCGGCTTCTCGCTCAACGATCGTGTCCATGTCTAAGCTGAGCCCACTGCCATCGGTCTTAAATTTCAGCAGGCCCTCTTCTCGCAGACCCCGGACTGCATTTTTGAGGTTGACCAAAGAGAGGGCCTCAGGGCGCTTGATGTCGCCCAACTCCAATAATGTGTGGCCCAACTCTTGGAGTGCTGCCGGCATGGAGCGGTGGTCTAAATCCCGGTTTTTTAGTGCCCGGCACCCCCTCAAAGTCAAGGATGTACTTTCGATAAGGTTGCGGGTCAGCTCGGCCAGCTCCACCACCCGTTCACGGGAGTTGATGCCAAGGCTGTCCCCATCCATGTCGATGGCCCCATAAGCACACATTTGCTTCAAGGCACCTTGGGCCAAGGTGTGGAGGTCTTGTGTGGGGTCGAGTGTAAAGTCGTATCGGAGCCAAAAAATCTGGTCAGAGAACAGGCGATGAATTTTGGCCATGGTTGGAGAGTCCATACCCACCCGAGAGGACTCGGTAAAGGCCGCGCGGTGGGCCCGAATCGCGGCGGCCATCAGACTTATGGGTGCCAAATGATGCAACACACCGTTTTTATAATATTCCAAGGTCACCCGTCGATCCGAGGCGACCTGAATCACTTCGTTAGCGCCCAGCTGAACCCGCTTGATAAGCCGCCGACCCGCCAGCCGGTCAAGGGTGCGTGTGAGGCTCCATGTGTCGCCCAAAAGGCTGTGGGCGACGGGTACGTCGAGGGCTGCGAGGGCGGCGTACAGGCGCTCAATGCGTGCTTGCAGGGTGGACATCTTAAGCCCGGCCTTGGATTGGGCCAACAAGGCGAGCGCTGTCAGCCCCGTGGGCATGACCACCATATTCTTCCCAATCCGGTGCATCACGTGTTCAGCGGTGGTTTGGACGACCTCATCTCGAATGTCGGGGCTGGATTCTGGAAAGGGGTGTTCTAGACCTTTGAAGATTTCGCTGAGGCGGATCGGCTCTCCGATGCGCACATAAACCCGCCCGAGCCGGCGTTTGAAAATGGAGCTGGCCTTCAAGATCTGCCCCATGGTTTCAGAGACTTTATCTTCACCCTGAAGCTCTCGTCGGTAAGCGGTTTCCTCTGCGATTTGCTCGTAAGAGATGCCGATTGGGACCAAGTTGACATCCCAGCCTTCACGGAGATTGACCGCAGAGTCCATGATCATTTTTAGGACACCAAGCCTGGGTGGCAGGAGCTTTCCGGTGCGACTTCGGCCGCCTTCGATAAAGAACTCGATTGGAAAACCATCTCGAATCAGTTGGTGTAAATAGCGCTGAAACACCACTGGGAAAATGCGGTCTTCGCCAAACCGGCGCTTGATAAAAAAGGCGCCAGCCCGTCGAAACATGGTGCCAATCGGCCAAAAGCTCAGGTTTTCGCCGGCGATAATATGCGGGATGACCACATCTCTGTAGTACAACTGGCTGGACATCAACAGATAGTCCAAATGGGACCGGTGGCATGGGATCAAGATTGGGGTGGCATCTCGAAAAGACTCTCGCAAACGCGCCATATCCTCCGGTGGAATGTCTACTCCGGCGTAAATGCGGTTCCATAAAAACTTCAAACCGGTCGCGAACATCCGCACCATACCGATGCGCATCTTGGCGGCGATATGATCAAAGGTCTTGTTGGCCTCGGCTTGGATGATGTTCGGTGTTTTACCGGTTCGTTCCGCCTCTTCGTGCACCATCTTTCGGACCTGAGGAGACCTGAGGACCAACCGCTTTGTCCAACGATGGGGGCGCACTCTTGGTCCGCGAATCAGGTGTGACTCCCGCCACAAATACCGCCGGAGCAGCAAGCGGATTCGGCGCTCTTGTCTGGCCTGCGACTCATCGCCATATCGCTGCAATGCTTGCTTGAGATCGATGGGTTGGCCCGCCTGAATCACGGCTTTTGCATTGCGCCCAGCCACAGCCATTAGCTTTTGTAAGGGGCCAGGTTCATCTTGAGATCCCATAATGAACTGCCCGACTTCGGTGCGGGCACTTTCGGGGCCCCGTTGCCATGCCACCACCACCGGCACCACCTGAATGGGCTCAGTGGATTGGGCTTGAGCAGCGAGCAAGGCGGGAATGGGATCAAAGTCCTCAGGGCGATTTCGGGTGCCCTTCATGGCACTTTTTATGCTTCTGCCCGCGAGTAAAAACAATGCGGTCGGCATGCCTGCTGCCACCACGTTGCTCAGCCAGCCCGAGGAGATGGCCTTGGGTTGTGCGCCATGGTTCAGGCGGTCTTTGAGCCCACGCCACCATTCGGCCAGGCTCACGCGAAAAGGCGCCCACATGGTCGATCGGATGCCGTTCGAAAAGCGTGCCAAAGGTAAACGCCGGCCATTGAGGGCTCGGTTGAGGGCGAGCCAGTCTAAGGTTGAACGGGTGTGGAGAATATAAACCACAGGCCCACGTTCGGCGGCCTTTCGGATGGCTTCCGCAGAGTGGTCCTCAAGGCTGATCCGTCGGAGCAGAACACTCATGCCAGTCAGGTAATATAGCCAACCCAGTTTTCGGCGCATCTTGCTTCGAAAATGTGCTGCGGTCGCAATGGGCTGGCTCATGCTGAGTCTTCGGTTTGGTCTACGCCAAGGGTGGCGTCGACCATTTGTGCCCCCACCCGTTGCCAGCTTCGGATTTTCCGGGTGCATCGGCGACCGATCCAGTAGCGGGTGGCATCGATCATGGTCTGTATGTCCCCCGCAGGAACAATCGTACCGCCTTCTCCCACCAACATTTGGCTCTCGCCCACATCTGAGCCCACCACCGGCGTTCCCTGGGCACGGTAATCCATGATTTTGAGGGGGCAAAACCATGGCGGCGCATCTGCTGGGTATGGCGCAAGACCCACATCGAGGGCGGCCACAGCATCTGCGAGTGCTTGAGGATTTAGGTGTCCTGTGGTGAGCGCGTCAGGGATTTCGGTGCTGTTGGGCCCAATAAGGACCAATTTTGCTTCCGCACCATCCGCGATGGATTTGAGGCACTCGGTGCCATGCCATGGCTTCATCGAGCCCACGAAGCCAACAACACGCTCATCTTCGTCGAGTCCCATGATCGCTCGCCCCCGTTTACGGTTGCCGCGCAGAGCGGACACGCCGTTGGGAATCCAGTGCACGTTTCGGCACCCAATTTCGCTCTCGAGCCAGTGTTTTAGCCAGCGACTGACCGCGATCACCACCGGTGCTTGTTGCAATACTCGGCGCTCCCACGCTTTGGCCGCCCCAGGACGGCGAAGGGTCTCAAACCGCCCGCGCTCTAAAACCGGTGGTGCGTTCACCTCGAGCGCCCACGGTACATTGATCGCATCACTCACCCGCCAACTGGCATCTGAAAACAAGGTGTGGCGCTCGATGAGCACGTCGGGAACCCAGCCTTGGCGGGCACTGGCGATGACTTGTCTGGCGACCCGTCTCGAGGCGGCCACTTCCGTCTGCTCGCGGTAGTGGTCCAGCCAGCTGGGCCAACCGGGGGCGCCTGAACTGATGGCGGGTACCGCTTCGCCAAATATGCCACGATCATCTTTGATGCGCGCAGCAAATACCCGAATATCATTCTCCTCTGACCATGCAGCAGCCAGGGCCCGAACATGTGCGCTCGCACCCGATGGCCCCCGAACCGGAATGCCGGGTGCTGGGACCAAATAGGCGATGCGTGCGACACCTTCCCCCAAGGTTCAGCCTGCCGCAGCTGCGAAGGCTTTCTCGAGATCGGCCCGTTGGTCGTCCATATGTTCGATGCCGACACTCAAGCGAATCAGGCCGTCATCGATGCCGATTTTGGCGCGCACATCTGGGGGTACAGAGGCATGGGTCATGATGGCTGGAAGTTCAATTAAGCTCTCCACGCCGCCCAGACTCTCTGCCAAGGTGAAGACCTTTGTGGCCTTGACAAAGCGGATGGCCGCGTCCAAATCGCCCTTGAGAACGAAGGAAACCATGCCGCCAAAGCCGGGATAAATCACCGTGGCCACATCGTCTCTTTCCTGCATCCAGGCCACCAAAGCCTTTGCGTTTTCATCATGTCGGGCCATGCGCACGCTCAAGGTTTTGAGCCCCCGAAGGGTCAAAAAGCAATCCCAAGGGCCAGGCACCGCGCCGACAGAGTTTTGAAGTGTGGTGAACTGTTCTGCGAGGACGTCGTTGGATGTGATCAAAGCGCCGCCCACCACGTCGGAGTGTCCGCCGATGTACTTGGTGGTGGAGTGCAACACCACATCTGCGCCCAACTCCAAAGGCCGTTGGAAAATCGGGGTGGCGAAGGTGTTGTCCACCACCAAAATTGCGCCGACGGCGTGTGACTTGTTGGCCAATGCTGCGATGTCGCTGGTTTTGAGCAGGGGGTTGGTGGGTGTTTCGGCCCAAACCATGGTGGTGCCCTCTGGGATCTCGATATCGGGATCGGAGAGGTCCACAAAGCTGAACTTGATGCCCACCTTCGCAAAGACGGTGTTGAACAGTCGGTATGTGCCCCCATAAACATCATCGCCGCAGACCACATGATCGCCTGGGTTGAGGGTGCGGACCACCGTGTCAACCGCGGCCAATCCAGAAGCAAAGCAGACACCGTGGGTGCCCCCTTCGAGTGCTGCCAAACAATCCTGCAGGGCGCTGCGTGTGGGATTGTGGGTTCGACTGTACTCCCATTCGGCCACGCCCGGGTGTTTTTGGGCGTAGGTGGAAGTTTGGTAAACAGGGGTCATGACCGCTCCGGTGAGCGGGTCTGGGCGCTGGCCGGCGTGAATGACTTGGGTCTCGATTTTCATGGGTTTAAGCCCCTTGGTCTGAGCGTTGGCTGATGTGATCGATCAAGTCGATTCGGGTGATGATGTCGGTGGGACTGCCATCAGCGAGGACGATGGCCACCTTGAAGCGGCGAAAGAGGTCGGTGAGCACGCTGATATCGGTGTTGGCGTCTACCGTGCAGTAGTTGGCTTGTGCCAAGCTGCCGACCTCCACATTGGAGCGGTCGCCTTCTAAAGCCCGCTCGAGCAGATGCTTCTCGGAGATGATGCCCATGAGCTTTCCATCGTCGACAACCGGCAATTGGCTCACCCCGTGAAGCTTGAGTAAACCCACGACCTCGGCCATTTTGGTGCTGGCGTCGACGGTGATTAGCGGGTGCTCACCACGGCTAGCCAACAGATCGGCCAACAGGCCCATCTTCGACTTTTCGCCCAAAAATCCATGTTCTGCCATCCAGTTGTCGTTGTAGACTTTGGACAAATACCGCGAGCCATTGTCGGGGAGCATAATGACAGCGTTGAGGCCTTTGCGGTCATGTCTGCGCAAGTACTTGAGCCCGCCCGCAATGGCCGCACCCGATGACACCCCGCAGAACAAGCCTTCTCGGGTGACCAATTCACGGGTTGCACGAAAGCTCTCAGCGTCGTTTACTCGGACGACGTCGTCGATATAGTCAAAGTTCATGGTGGTGGGTAAAAAGTCTTCGCCGATGCCCTCGAGCAAGTACGAATGTGGCTGGGTGAGCTGCCCGGTGTGAAAATAATCGTAGTACAACGAGCCCACAGGGTCGATCGCTACGATTTGGATGTTCGGGTTTTGCTCTTTTAGGTATTTTCCCACCCCAGTCAGGGTGCCGCCGGTGCCTGCTCCTGCGATGAATACATCGATTTTCCCATCGAGCTGCTCGTACAGCTCTGGGCCTGTCGAGCGGTAGTGTGCTTCGGGGTTGGCGGGGTTGTGGTATTGGTTCGCATAAAAGGAATTAGGGGTTTCTTCGACAATGCGTTGAGCGGTCTTGTAATAGGACCTGGGGTCGTCAGGTTCGACATTGGTTGGCGTGACCACAACCCGTGCACCCCAAGCGCGCAGAGAGGCCCGCTTTTCTTCGGATTGCTTGTCTGGGAGAACGAAGATTGTTTTGTATCCGCGAAGGGCGGCGACCATGGCCAAACCTGCTCCTGTGTTTCCAGAGGTGGCCTCGATTATTGTCCCGCCAGGCTTGAGCGCGCCGCTGCGTTCTGCTTCGTCGACGATGTGCATCGCGATGCGGTCTTTGACCGACCCGCCAGGGTTTGTGAATTCGACCTTGGCATATGTGGTGCATTCTAGGCCCTCAGTCATGGCATTAAGCCGGACTAAAGGCGTGTTTCCAACGACATCGAGAACGTTATCAAAGACATTTTTCATGGGTTTTGCTTCCTGATCTTTTTTAGGGTCGCCAACATAGCGGACAGGGGCCGAATTGGCCATCGATTGGCTGGGTCGCGCTATACTCTCAATCCAGGGAAGGGAGCGGATGTGAACACGGTCACGGGCAGATTGCTTCGGAAGGGTGACTATCTCTTCGGCTCCTATGTGAAACCCGAGGCCGTCGACGGCTATATCAACGGTGTAAATCCCGGTGATCGGGCAGATGTTTTGGGCCGTTTTCCGTTTTCTGAGTCATCTGTCGACGCGGCTGTGGGTTTTGCTGCTGTTGGATACCGGGTGTGGCGTCGGACGGGGATCAACAATCGCGCCGCGGCAGTGCACCGGTTTCGAGAGCAGTTGGTTAATCATCAAGAGCCGATGGCTCAGCTGATCACTCGCGAGGTGGGCAAACCGCTGTGGGAGGCCAGACAAGAACTCATGGCGACCATTCGGGCCATTGACTTCCTCTTGGATGATGGACTCAACTTGCTGGCACCCCAGGTAATCGACGAAATCGGTGCCCGCTCAGACAGGCTGCCGCGGGGTGTGGTCGCTATTTTTTGCCCATATAACTTTCCGATTTTGGTGGCGGCTGTTCAGACGGCAACCGCGGTGCTCGCTGGCAACGCAGTGATCGTAAAGCCAAGTAAATTCACCCCAGGATCGGGCCAGGCACATATTGATTTATGGGATGGATGTGGGTTGCCTCGGGGAACCATCAATATGATTCAAGGTCCGGGCTCGGTCGTCGGACATCGGCTGGCGACTCATCCTGAGTTGGATGTGTTGATGTTCACCGGCTCTTTGGAGACTGCTGGCACGATCACCCGCCTGACTGCGAACCGGCCCGAGTTACCCAAACTGATTCAGTGTGGCGGAAAATCGACATCGATTGTACTCGACAACGCGTGCTTGGATCGAGCGGTCTATGAGGTCATGGTCGGTGCTTTTTTGAGTGCGGGACAGCGGCATAATTCAACAGGAAGGGTGATCGTTGTCGAGGATTTGTACGACCAATTTGTGGAACGACTGGTATCCCAATCGCGGCGGCTAAAGGTCGGCTATGGTTTTTCCCCAGAGGTGTTTATGGGGCCTTTAATCTCGGAAAATCTACGGTCGCGCTATCGGCGTTTCGCCCGGGGCATGGAAGGGCAAGGGCATGAGCTGCTGCTGCCACCGGCCCAAGCAGAGGATGTCGGGCGCGGGTTTTATGTGCGACCGTGCATCATCGGCATGGATTGGGAGAATCATTCACCGGTGTTGGCGGGCGAACCGCCCGGTCCAACATTGTTGGTGTACAAGGTGGCCGATTGGTCACAGGCTGTGGCGCTACACAATCAGGTTGAGGCGCGAATATCGACGAGTGTTTTCATGGATCCCAGCAATCCGGTGATCGGAGAGATCAAGGAGCGTTTGAGGACCGGTGGTCTCAATATCAACCGGGGTACCATCGGTGCCAGCTTGCGTTTGCCATCGGTCGGCATGGGCACCGCTAGCAATGGTGTGGTGGGCGGGGTCGGATTGATCAACCTGGTGACCCACCCTCGTGCACAGCTCACGGAGAGCCGGGATTTTGAGGGCCTACCCAAGCTGCCGGGTGTAAATTGGGACGAGCCAGAGACGGTGGAGATTACCGCAGAGGCCGGACTGCCGAATAATGACGATACGACGGATGTGGGCGATCTTTCGAGCTTTTTGGAGTTGAGCGACTGATTGGACCGGAAGCTCGGGGGCTCAGTCAGTGTCTTCAGTGTCTTCAGTGTCTTCAGTGTCTTCAGTGTCTTCAGTTGTTGGCGCATCCTCTTTTCGGTCTCGTGCGCCAGCTTGGGCGGAAGGGATTGAGGCGTCCTTGTCTCCAGGAGGGGGCGCATCTGCCTGAGCCTGCCCACCGACGTTGACGGGGGTGTCGTCCTCGCCTGAAAAGGCCAGGTCGATGCCTATTTTGTCTTCTGTCACTTCACCCAAGGCGATGCCGGGGGCGAGCTTGTCTTTGTTTTGGACGATTTTGTTATCCTTGTCGATGTCACACAAGGCGGCGATTTGGTAGGTCCTTCCAGATGGCGCGAGCAGGCTGTAGTCGCCGGGACCTTCGGGTAAAAGAGCGGTGATGGGGCCGACCATCGGGCCGGAGTCGGTGTGGGATATGCCCACTTCGATCACATCGATACGAATGGCCCCTCCCTCACAGCTGCCTTGTAGGGTGCCCGCGATGGTGACCATGGGCTCAGTCGAGGCTTTGAGTTGCGCCTGGGTGTGTTGAGGCACCGCTGCGGCGAGGTCGAGCAGCAGGGTTCCGCCAGGGGATAAGTCCATTGCGCTTGGGTCGCCTTGGGGACCGCCCTGGTTGACGGGTTGGGCTTGACCGTTGGCTGTTTTAGTCGATATTTCTGCTGCCCCGAGGATCTCTGCAGGTGGGTCGGGGCAGGCCAACAGTGAGGGTAAAACGAGCAGGCTGATGGCAAGGGTGTGTCGGGTCATCCGTCAGGCATAACCTGGATAATATCCGTCGCAATCTGGGTTTAGGCTTTATCGAGGCTACCGCTCAGCCCGTCTTTTACAGGAGCGCCTGTAAGGGGGTCGACCGCGGTTTCATCGAGCAGAAAAAGTGCCCCGGCCTGGGCTGGCAGGTCCAGCACATCCGGCCGTAAGCGGATGTCGTGGGTAATGGTCACTGTGACCATCCCATGGGCTGTTTTGAGCCTCATGCGTGCACCCAAATCCTGACCTTGATCGGGGTGTACTCGAAGGGTCATGGTTGGCGCGTCCTCTCTCCGGTGAGCGATGTCGGGGGCGCGGTCGGCTGCTTGGCCTGTTCGTACACTCAGACCCTCGATGGGCGGCGGGGTGATGGTGTTGATCCGGTCGGCCACGGCTTGTGGCCATAGCTGAAGGCGTCCATCTTCGGTGCTCGGCCGCCAGGTGCTCCGGTCTGAAGCCCCCAAGTCGATGCGAGACTCATTGGCCGGTATGGCATCTAAGTCGATCTCATCGGACCAAGAAAAAGCACGCTTTTCCCATTGCTCTAAATCCGCACTGGCCAAATATCGAGCGGTGACGCCGATATGTGTACCCCACACGCTCCCACGAAGGCCTGGGCGAAAGGCTGAAAAGAGGTCGGCTAAAATATCGGCCTCGGCTTTGGATTTTTGTTTGGCTTGTGCCACTGGTGGCGTCCACATTGTGCCTCGAAAAGGAAGCACACCCGAGTCGTGCAAACACAGTCCGGCTTGTTCCCAAGGATGGGATGCCGGAAGCACCCAGTCCGCATGTGCTGCCGAGGCGTCCTCATGAGTGGTGATGGCCACATGCAATGCCAAGGCGTCGATGGCGGAGGTGGTGTTGTCTGGGTTGGGCAGGGTCCCAAGCGGATTTCCATTGACTGTGATCAGCGCCGTCACAGCGCCAGATTGAATATTTTCGCACAGGGCTGTCGCAGGGGCTTGCATCCACAGAAGGGGGTGACCGGAAGCTGTTTTGGGCGCTTTTTCAGTTGGCAGATGACTGAGCAGCCCAAAAAGGTCGAATGCACCTTTGTTTTCGTACAGTCCGCCAGGGCGCAGCAAGTTGGCTGTCACCGCGTGCAGCGCAAGCCAGGCCCAGGCACCGACACCACCGGCAGCGTTGCTAAAGCTGTGCGCCGCAGGGTGGATGACGGCCATCGCCGCGCGGGAAAACTTGAGTGCTACGCCGCTTAGGGTGGGCCCGTCGATGCCGCAAATCTCGGCACAACGATCGACTGACCACGGTTGTATCGCTTGCTCCAGTTGGGCAAAACCCGTGGTGTAATCCCGGATGAACTGCGCATCGGTCCATCCCCCGCGCACGATGGCGCAGAGCATCCCAAGCATCAGGTATGGCTCGGTTCCGGGCCTGATTTGGAGGTGACCATCCATTGAGGTGGCAAAGTCAGAAGCGGTCGGGTCGGCGACGACCACCTTGGTACCTTTGGTTTTCCGGGAGTGTGCGATGGCGGCTTCATGGCCCATGCCCGCATTGTGTGGACCCCAGCCCAACTCCCGCTGTGAGCCACTTAACAGCAGCACATAGTGTGCCCGCCCCAGGTCGGAGACCAAGGGGGTGGGATGGCCGATTACTTGCTCTGCTGCCCACAGTCTTGGGCCAGCGTTATCGCAGAGTTCTGAGAAAATATGGGGGGTGCCTGAGCCCACCCCAAAGGCGAGGGCACGCACAAGGCTACGAGAGGAGCGCTGGACTGCGTCACCGAGGTACAAGCCAATGGCCGCCGCACCTTGCTGGCTTCGGATCGTTTTGAGTTTGGCCCCGATCTCGCTAATCGCTGTCTCCCAACTCACGGGCTTTAGGTGGCCGTCAACCCGCTTCATGGGCTCAGTGATACGCAAAGGATCGCGAAGTACAGAGACTGAATATGTGGCGGTATCGCAAATGAAACCCTTGGATGACGGGTCGCTTTTGTCGGCGTGCAATGCGGTCAATTCGCCGCTGTCCGTATCGGCGGTGAGCCCGCATCGAGATTCACAAAGACGGCAATAGGTGGGCTGGCTGCTCATGTTTTTACCATCGCTGAGATCAGCGTTTTGAGGAGTGTTTGAAAGCTTGGGTAGCCGTTGACTTGGACCGATAGGGCCACGGCCACCGTACGTGAACGTAGTTTTGGCAGCGCCTTATGAAGCACCGGGCTGAGGTCGGGGCCCCATGCTGCGGCCATCATGGCGACCACGGGGCTGTTGGGGCTGTGGGTGAGGGTGTTCACCAAGGCCAGGCCAGCAGCCTCGAGGTGATCGTGAGCGGTCAAGGCGGCTGCTGGCTCGGCGCGACCGGTTTGTAGCGCGATGGCGATGAGTCCAGGCAGATGACCCGCCGACGCGTGAGCCCAGCAATTTTGTGCGAAAGCGGGATGATGAATGGCTGCGCCGAGGTGAATTTCTCCGGCACGCTTGCCTTCGACGGTCCGAGACAAGGCGATCAGCCAAGAGGCGGAAGGGTGGCGACGCGCAGCGACCTGTAGCACCTCAATTTGAGTTTGCTCATTCAAGGCGACCAGGCGCCTGTACAAACCGCCTGTGGCCAACGATGCCTCTAATACATCGATGACGGACAAGACGGCTCGGATCCATGGTGGTGCTGTTTGTGCTTTGGGGCCGATGACCAACTCAGCGAGGGCCACGGGATTTCGGTTGGCCAGGTCTCTCAAAATCGGGCGAAGGTCTTCGGCATTCGATAAGGCGGTGCCGATACGCTCTCGAATCAGTCCCATGTCTCGGCGGGGGTCGAGCTCGGCGATGGTGCTCATCGGTGCACCCCACAGGCTAGTTTTAGGTGCTCAAGTGCGGTTGACCGGGGTGGTTGAGGCGGGTGGTCGTGAGGGATGGCGACGATGGTGTGGGCGGGTTCATCCAAGGTGAGCACACCGGGAAGCCGTGGCTGGAGGCCGGGGCCGCACAACAGTGGATGGGTATCTGTAACGAGGGGCTGTAAGGCATCGTTCGCCCATGACCACACCCCGCCCAGTCCCAGTCCTGCGATGCCCATACCCGCTGTGTCTTTGGCCACCAAAATCAGGCAGAGGTCCTGGCCGTGATCCGGGCCCAATGTGGACAAATCCAGGCTGTTGATGGCTGTGAGGACGCTGTTCATAAGGACGTGGCGGTCTGCAAACTCGCTCATGTTCAAGCTATGAAGCACAGATTCTAGGTTTCGAGCGGCCTGAAATGCAGTGCTCAACTCTGTGCGTTGTGCGATGGAGCCTGCAACGGAAAAAGACAGTGCGTCCCATGTTTTTGAGACCCGAAAATGGCCGACAAAGGGCAGCCGTCCTGGTGTTCCGTGAAGATAAGCCCCGAGCATCATGGCCTTGGCCTAATTCATCCGGGCATCTTGCGGGTTTATGCGTCGATCTTTCGGTCGATAATCGTGGCGATACCCTGCCCAAAGCCGATGCACATGGTGGACAAACCGTAGCGTTCGTCCTTTTGTTCCAAGATGTTGAGCAAGGTGGTGACCAAGCGTGCACCTGAGGCGCCCAAGGGGTGGCCGAGTGCGATGGCACCACCGAAGATGTTCACCTTGTCGAGGTTCATGCCCAGCTCACGGCTGCATCCGAGGGCGACGGAGGCGAAGGCCTCGTTGAGTTCGATAGCACCCATATCGTCGATCGTGAGCCCCGAACGTTTCAGGGCTTTTCGGGTGGCGCCGATTGGGGCGGTCAACATGATGGTTGGGTCGACCCCAGCGGTGGTCATGGTGATGATTTTCGCACGAGGCTTCAAGCCATATTTTTTGACGGCGGCTTCTGAGGCCACCATGATCGCGGCTGAACCATCTGAAATCTGCGAGGAACTCGCCGCTGTGATGACGCCGCCTTCCTTAAAGGCTGGCTTCAATGATGCGAGCTTTTCGAGGGTTGTGGAGCGTCGAATACCCTCGTCATGGGCAAAGCGAAAATCACCGCGTTCTTCGTTGTGTAGGTCCATGCCGATGATTTCGGCTTCGAAGTTTCCGGCATCGTCGGCAGCGGCTGCACGTTGGTGGCTCTCGTAAGAAAAGGCGTCCAGTTCTTCGCGGGTCAGGCCAAAGCGTTCGGCGACGAGCTCGGCTGAGAGGCCTTGCGGGATGATGTTGTATTTCCAGCTCATTTTGGGGCTGGGGGTCACCATTTCGCCCTGGAGGAACATATCGGAACCCATGGTGATTCGGGACATGTTTTCAACACCGGCAGCGATCACGATGTCTTGGTGCCCTGACGCCACGCCCATGGCAGCGAAGTTGAGGGCTTGTTGGGATGAGCCACACAGACGGTTGACCGTGGTGCCGGTCACATCGACGGGAAAGCCAGCGATGAGTGCTGCATTGCGGGCGACATTGATGCCTTGCTCGTGCAACTGGGTGACGCAGCCCATGACCACATCGTCGATAAGGTTTGGGTCGATGCCGACGCGGTTGACAATCTCCGAGAGCGTGGCGGCTGCGAGGTCGTCTGCGCGAACGGTGGAGAGCGCGCCATTACGGCGGCCGACTGGGGTACGAATGGCGTCGATGATGTAAGCGTGACCCATGGGATCTCCTTAAAATGAATGACCGTTCAGTGGTACCCTGGCAGCCGGCGGTGCGCTACAGGTTTGTGGTGCTAACGTGGGCTTGTTAGTGAAGAACCCACGGTGGCTTTTCAGGCTGCACAACGGAGAGATAATGCGGACGATTTTCTGGCTTGCAGGTGGACTTAGCGTGGGTCTGGGTATGGTGACTGTCGCTGCATACGGCTTTAATCAGCCCGGTGGTGAGGTGTCTGCGAGCTTCTCCCAGTTTGGTTTTGACGCGCTTCCAAGCTTGACGATCACCACATCTGGTGTCGTCGGACTGTTTTTGGTTGCTTTGGGTGCAGTGTTGATGATCAAGGCGAACGCGACCGCTTGGAAACAAACCGGCGGCTACTGAGCCGCGATTACCATGGGCGTGCGTAGCCGATTGGGGCCAAGACTTGATTTCGAAGGCTTGGGTGGAGATTTAAGAGAGCGGATGGGTCGTTTGGACGCCGCGCTCAGCGATCTGGTTGGGGGCATGGGTGCGCCTGATGATTTCGACCCACACCTGTTTGTGGCGCCTGGTGTGCCGCGGGTGAGGCCGGTGCTCGTGCTGTTGAGTGAGCGTGCCGCCCGAAGCCATATGAAAGATGCCGCCATCGGACCTGAAGATCAGGGTGTGACCGAAGATGTCGCCGCCGCGGCCGAATTGCTTTATTTGGCCATCTTGGTCCATGACCGTGCTTTGGGTAATCCCGGAGGTCGTCGTCGTCGTGCCGCCCGGCGTTTATTGGGGGCGGTGGGTTGGCTTGGGGCCAATCATATGACCTTGCGGGCCTTAGAATTGTCTCGCCACGCGCCCACGCCTGAGCTTGTGGGCGATGTTTTAGATGCCTTGCGGGAGATCGCTGAGGGCCACGCCTTGAGTCAGTCCATCGATCGTCGTGTCGCCAGCCCAGAGGAGTGCGAGGAGTTGGCCTCTGGCTACACCGGCGCGGTTTTTGATTTTGCCTGTCGCTCAGGCGGTCGTCTCGCGGGTGGAGACCGGGCGGTTGTGGTGGGTTTGGGCCGCTTTGGGCGTCACACTGGGGTGGCCTGGCATTTGGCGGATGACCTCGCCGTGATGGGGAGCTCAGATGAAGGCTTGGTCGACGAGATCGAAGAACGCCTCCATAAACGGAGTCCAAACTATGCGGTCAGCCTGGGCGCTCAACGCGACCCGCGAATCCGTGAATTGTGGATGAAGATGCGCCGAGGTACCGTAGAGGAGGCTGACGCTGTTGAGTTGCGACAGCGGGTCGTTGATGCTGGGGTGTTGGTTGCGGGTCGTCGTCATCTCGCAGAACAGACCTGGCGGGCGCGCAAAGCACTCCACGTACTCAGCCCCAGCTCAGACCGGGACGCCCTCGATCGTTTGGCCGCAAATATCGCTAAATAAAGCCGGTTTAGGGGCAGGAGTATCCGCCGCTTTCAAAGCTGCTCACGGGAAAGCTCGCGATAAAGACTTTCAATCGGTACCACTCATCGGGTGCGCCCATGGCGTCGACGCCTGGGTTGACCTGGACCGATATCTGCTCGCCCGGCTCAATCTGAATATTCTCGATACGCACATTCGGAGAAGCATCTGGGCTGGACTCGGCTTCACCCAATACAGCGCCATCTTGGTCATATACCGTCAAGCGTGGGCTGGCTGAGCTGCCCCACACGTGGCTGTTGGCGCATACCACCAGCCATTGGGTCGGGTCGCCTTCGTCATTGGAGCCCCAGGCGTCTTCGGGGGCAGACATGGTGAACCAATCGTTGTCTCCCTCGCTGTTCACGAAGCCCTGGATCGCACCTTGGGAAAACCTGTTTCCACTGGAATTTTCAGTGTCGGTGCTGGGGATGGTATTTGCTGCGGTGGCGGAATTATTATCCTCGTTTTCAAAGGGGAGGTTGTCCCCACGGTGGTCGGCGTTGAGCAGCACAAAATACCAGTGATTTGGCCCGCCCCCCCCATCTGCATCTGAAAGGGCGAGGATCCACTCGCCAGGGGTGAGTGCGGGGTATTTGGCTGGCCCCTTTGGGCCCACATCGATGCCGGTCGAGACGATCTCGTCGTCTGGGGACAGAATTTGAACCATGGGGGTGGCGTCTGAGCCGCGCAGATCTTCAACGCCGTCAACTATAAAGATCGCATCTTGCCAGGTGTACAACTCCCCTTCTGGACTCAGGTCGTAATCGGGGTTCATATTGTCATTATCGAAGAGCACAGCGAGGTAGTCGATTTGCCCGGGTTCATCGATCAACACCCCGATGCTGCGCCAATTATTGGTGCTCATTCGTGTGGCGGACTCGTCGTAGTCGAGCCTGAGGGGTGCATCAATGGAAGACTCGCGGTTATTGGTGCCGTTTCGCGGGAAGATCTCCAAGCGATAGGTGTAATCCGCGCCGCCCCAGGCCTCTCCACCCATCAATGGGTTCGCGTCTTCGACCACGAAGATGTAGTCACCGGCCTGCTGCAAATAGGCGTACAAAACAGCGTCTGCATCGCCCACACTGCCGCCGTTCGCAAACCCATCAGCACTGGTCACCACCGCCCCGCTGGGGTCGTACAAGGTCAAAAAGATATCCGGGATGGGCGCGCCCTCGGCCACATCCTCATGTTTGTCGATGCCCGCTCGAATGAACTCATCGCCGGTGGACACGAAGCGAAAATAGTCTTTATCTCCAGGTGTGTTGATAAAACCTGAGACGCTGTTGTCCGATTCTGCGGTGCTGGTGGAGATGTCGAGGGCATCTGAAAAGCCATTTGAGCGATCACCGGGTACGCACGCAGTGTCTTCACAGATTTCGTGGGTCAGGCATTGACGATCTGCTGAACAGCTGTCGTCGATTGTGCCGCTATCTGCGCCGGTATAGCCGTTTTCAACGGGGGAATTACCCAGTTGACTCTCCTTGTCACTTGAGCAGGCGCCGAGTAAAGTCGCAGCCAGAAATAAACTTCGCATGATGAACCCTCGCTTTAGGCTTGCGAATTGTAGCACCTCACGTGAAGAGGGGTCGATTGAATCTACGACGGAGTTTGTGATGTCAACACGTGTACTCACTGGAATTAAGCCAACCGGCATGCCACATATCGGCAACCTGCTCGGTATGTATCGGCCGGCTTTGGCCTTGGCTGAGCGTTCGGAAGGCTACTTCTTTGTTGCCAGCTACCATGCGCTCACCACCATGAGGGACCCAGCCCGTTTGCGGGCATCGACCATCGATGTCGCAGCCAATTGGCTCGCGTTGGGCCTTGATACCGACCGATCGATTATTTGGGCCCAACACGATGTGCCAGAGGTCACCGAGCTTGGTTGGATTCTTTCGTGCATCACATCCAAAAGCATGATGGACAAGGCGCACGCATTTAAGGATGCGGTTGGCAAGGGCCGGGAGATCAACGTCGGCTTGTACACCTACCCCATCTTGATGGCTGCCGATATTTTGGCTTTTGATACCCATGTGGTGCCGGTGGGCAAAGATCAAAAGCAGCATGTGGAGATGGCCCGTGACATGGCTAAGCGCTTTAACCATCTATTTGGCGAGACCTTGGTGGTGCCTCAGCCCAAAATCCAGGCTGAGGTGGCGACGGTGCCGGGCTTGGATGGCCAAAAAATGTCCAAATCCTATGACAACACCATCGAGATCTTTTTACCGCCCAAAAAGTTGCGTAAGAAGATCATGGGCATTGTCACCGACTCCAAAGGTGTCGACGAAGCGAAAGATCCTGAAACCTGCAATGTTTTTGGCCTGTACAAGCTCTTCGCGGATGCAGATCAGCAAGCGGAATTAGCGGCGCGGTATCGTGCGGGTGGTCTGGGCTATGGGCACGCCAAGCAGGCGCTTTTTGATGTGATGAACGCGCAACTTGAGCTTCCGCGTGAACGCTATAATTATCTTCAAGCGCACCCAGACGAGGTTTCCGATGTACTCGCTGAAGGGGCGATCAAGGCGCGTGCGACCGCCCGTGCGACCCTCGACCGTGTGCGATCATCTGTGGGCTTGTAAGCTCAAAAATTGATCTTTTGGGCAGTTTTTGGCCAAAAAAGAGGGTGAAAGTTGGTCCTTTGGCCACTTGTCACATTTCCGTCGCAATTTAGGCTTGACATCGACCTCAAATTGCGGGAAAACCGGATTCACCGAGACACGCGGGACCGTAAACAAATCAGGGGTCTACAGCACCCACACAACAAGTACGGTTTCCCGCGCAATCGATGCCACGCCAAAAGTATTGAACCTCTACTCCGAATCGTCTCAGGAGAAAATATATGTCTCTCGCCCAACTTCGTAAGCCAAAAATGAACGACACTCAGCCGCTGTTTTCAGAGCGACTGACCGCCGAAGAAGAAAAGGAAATGGCCCGTAAAATTCGTACCGCAGAGCAAAACGCTCGTGAAGCGGTTGCGGGTATCGATGAGGCTGACTCCATTTTGATGCGCCGTCCCGACCGGGCTGAACGCACCCGTGCTGGTGCGGTCGATCGTCTCGAGGAGGCGGTTAAGGCCACCATCAAGGCTTCGCGTAAAGACCCAGAGTTGAGAGAGTACGCTCAGGTTGCTGCGCGGTCATGGAACGAGGCAGAGAGCCTTCGGTGGCGATTGGCCATGTCCGGGCGTCGCATTGCTCATGGTGAGGCACGCAAGCTTGCTGGACCGTTTATGGATGAAGAGGATTTGGTTCAAGAGGGCTACATTGGCTTGCTGCGTGCAGCCAAGCGCTTTGACCCCGACCGTGGAATCCGCTTTTCGACCTACGCCCGTTGGTGGGTTCGTGCGCAAATGACCCGTGCCATCGATCACACTGGCCGCCCTGTTCGGCTGCCTGGTTGCGCTGTTGAGCAGACCCGAAACTTGCGCAAAGCGATGAAGCGTTTCGAATCTGTGGGTGTGGAGTACACCACTGCAGACTTGGCTCAAGAGGTCGGTATCGACAAAGAGCGCGCCGAGTTGTTGCTGAGTCAAGGAAACACCATTTCTCTTGAGCAGCCTGTTGACGATGGTCCCCGTCCCCGTCCCCTCGATCGATTCTTATCCGATGAGGATGCGCCACAGCCTGATAAAGAGGCCATCAACACCCAAGAGCTTCACCGGATGGAAGATGCCTTCCATGACCTGCTCACCCAGCGTCAGCGTTTTGTATTGACCCGGCGCTACGGCTTGGACGACGGCGAGTTTCGTACCCTCAGCGAGGTGGGCAAGGAGATGAGCCTCTCTCGTGAGCGTGTGCGTCAAATCGAGCGTGAAGCCCTCACCCGCTTGCGGGATTGCTCTGCGATTCGTTCGTCTTTGGGTCCTGCCTAAGCCCTAGCCGGTTTAGCAGACTTGCAGTGGCCCGAGCTTAGCTCGGGTTTTCTGCGTTTTAGGCCTCAATGGGCCAAATCCGAACGCATAAAGATTAAGACAGGTCCCGCTCAAGCTCTGCGCCGAGGGCTTTTGTTCGCTCAAATGCCGCGTCGATCGACTCGGTAATCACAGCGCTAAACCGACCTTGTTTGAGCACTTGGAGGGCTCTCGACGTTGTACCCCCTGGGCTTGTGACCTCGTCGATGAGCGATGCGACATGGGTGTCGGACGCTTGGAGCATCTTGGCTGTGCCGACCATCGTGGCAAGCACGGTCTCTTTCGCCACTGCCCGCGACTCACCGATATAGGTGGCCGCCTCCATCATCGCCTGAACGAACTGCGCGATTATGGCAGGCCCCGTCCCATTCACGGCGGTCGCCAAGTCCACATGGGATTCGTCTGGCACCCGAATCACCCCACCCATCACGCCCAGTATTTGCTCGATCCGGGAGATGTCGCCGGCTTTGGCATCTTGCGGGGCGGCCCACACGGTCATGCCTTCTCGAATCCGGCACGGGAGATTGGGCATACACCGGGCCACACGCTCATGGCCCAGCGCCTGGCTGAGCACCGTTATTTTCGCACCCGCAACAATACTCAGCACCATCGTACTCGGGGGCAATTTGCCCTGAATCTGCCGAAGCACCGCCCCCAAAGCCTGAGGTTTGACACTGAGCACGAGCACATCGGATTTGGCCACGACCTCGAGGTTGTCATGGGTGGTCTGTACACCATACCGGGCACTCAACGCCGCGCTCCGCTCACCCCGCCGGTTGCTCGCCATAATCTGATGTGGCTTCAATAAGCCCTCATCCAATATGCCCGCAATCATCACCTCGGCCATTACCCCACAACCCACAAAACCCAGTGTCCAACTCATTTAGCGTTCCTCAGCTTATGGACAGACCTGTATCGTGCCCAAGCCGAACAGTCAGTGTTTGATGGCCTCAAGCCGAGACTTCAAGTCCCATTGTGGGTCCCATTGTGGGGTGTGGCAGCTGGTACACACCGCCTCGATCACACACTCCGGGCAGCTGCTCCCCAGGCCCACGATATTCTCCTTGCTCGGTGCTGCGATGTGCGCTCCTCCCCCCCCATGACAAGACTCACAGCCCACAGATTCGTCGGTGTGAAAGCCCTCTGTTTTGCTATCAAGCCCAAAGCCCTTTGGTGTGGCATGGCAACGGACGCAGGTTTCAGCCGCCGCCTTGTCCCCAGTCAGTCGCTTCATGGCTTTGGCATGGGGTGAGGCGGACCACTTTTTATGCTCGGACTTGTGGCAAGATTTACAGGCTTGGCTCCCTGCTGTGGGCCCATCTGGAAAGGCGAGCAAAGGCCGTTCTGCCTCCCCATTTCCGATGGCGATAATTCGTGCCTTAAGTGCCTCATCGCTCATGTCGGCTGCCACAAAATGGTCAATATGGGGCAGGCCCTTGGCCACGCTGAAGTTGATCGAGTGGTCGGCATCATGGCAGCTCTCGCAGCTGGATTTCGGGTCGACGGGCTTGGTTGTGGATGGATTGTGTGGCCCCCCAGGCCCATGACATGCCTCGCAAGTCACATCCCGCATGGGAGAGGCATGATCGGCCAGCGTAAACCCGCCTGGGGCATCGATGCCGGTCACATGACAACCCACACATGCGGTGTCGGTGGCTTGGTCTCGCGCATAGAGGGTGCGATAGCTGGCTGCGTGATGGGTGATCACCCACGATTTGTGTTCGACCTGATGACACGAGCCGCACACCCTCGGCCCTTGATACCGATCAAAGTGAGAAAATGGCGACCCCAGGTTGGAACGCAGGTAAAACAGCCCCTCCATGCCCCGAGAAAAGGGTGCGTAGCCATCGCGAAGCGCCACGGCATTGGGTGGGTCGTCGGCCCTAATCGCGGATTTTTCTCGAGGGTAGACAATGTAAATGGCCGGTGTAGAACGTGCCGAAACAGCCGTGGCAAAGGCGGCGTTCAGATCGTCGTGGAGAATTTGAAATTCGGGTTTGTACTCGGTTTTAAAGCGTTCAATCTCAAGCCTTGTGGCCCGTGAAGATGCCATGCCAAGCCATTCATGCGCCGTTTCTCCCACCAAAGCGTTGACCGTTGGCATCACATCCTGGCAATGGGGACATGTGGGCGAAAAATAGAAAATCGCGGTTGGGCCTTTAATGTGATCAAAGACTGCGGCCGGAAAGCTCAAAACCACGACGGGTGCGGGCTTGAGCACATCGGCCGTACCGATAGCGATGGGCTTGTCCGCGACAGCAACTGCCGTCAAAGCCAGCCACATCCATAAGATTCCTAAGTTCACCACACCCCCAAATTCGTCATCGGCGACCCAATCATGACATGATTCGGTCCTCAATGATGTCTGAAGATTCTTGGAACAAACAAGGCCAACGCGCCTTGGCGGGCATCGCGCCCTTAAGCCAGCTGGTTGGCGAGTGGACGGGTGTGGGTCTGTGTCACGATGTCGCCGTGAATGGGCAGATGAGCGTGACCCCGCTGCTGGATGGCAGTTGGATTCAAGCCCAAGAGCACCTGGTCGATGGGGCGGGGGCGGTGGTACACACCGACTTATGTCTGTACCGATTTGATGGGGAGCAAGACACCATCGTGGCGCTGCAGTTGTTTGAGCATGGGTCACAGATGTCTTGCACGGTCGAGGTGTTGGCCGATGGTTTTCGGTGGATTACCGGCCCTGGCGCACCCCAATTGCGCTTTGTGTGCACCGGTGAGTGCTTTTCGTACAGCGTCACCCTCCCACAAGAAGATGCGCCCGTGGTTCAGATGACCTACAAGCGGGCATGACCGATTTACTTCGCAGTGCGCTGCCCATCGAACTCGACGATACCCTCAAGGCTGCGATTGAGCGAAGCTGGATTGTCGCCCAAGCCAAGGCCGGCCTAAAGGAGGCCCGTCGTGCGCCAGCGTATGCCACGACCAACCTGAGCCGGTGGTTTCGCAGGAACAGAAGCCTCGGTAGTAAAGATCGCCCCATAGTGGGTGCGCTTGT
>DBIS01000142.1 GCA_002296975.1 Deltaproteobacteria bacterium UBA796
GCCGCCCCTCACGGGGCTCAGGGGAACCGCCCTTCCCTTTGCCTGAGGGCTATTTTCGCACTGAACTCAATGTGGGGGACACATTTGGCGGCAGAAAATCAGACCGGTTCGAAATCATTGGCGTCGCGGGTCAAGGCGCTCAAGCCATCGTTTACAAGGCCCACGACACCCGCTTAGACCGAACCATCGCGGTCAAATTGTCATCTACTCCAGATGCGAACTATCGCAGCAAAATGCTCATCCGATTTGAGCGAGAACTGAAGCTGTCATCCAAAATCTCTCACCCACATGTTGTGGCGATTCACGACTGTGGCGAGCTCGAAGGCGGCACCCCTTATGTGCTGCTCGAATGGATGGAACATGGCGACCTCGGGCGCATTCTCGAGTCTGCTTGGAGCGCGGGCCAGCTTTTACCGGTTGCACATATTCACTATTACGCCCTCGCCATTGCCAGCGCGATGAAGGCCATCCACGGCGTGGGCATCGTTCACCGTGACATCAAACCCGATAATATTTTGTTGCGCGGCGATGGCGTGGCCAAGCTCACCGACTTTGGCATCGCAAAAGACCTAAACGACCAACAACAACGTCTGACTGAAATGGGCCAAACTTTGGGTACCCTCGGTTATATGGCCCCAGAGCAATTGCTGGGCATGCCTGGGCCTCAAAGTGATGTCTTCAGCTTCGGCGTGGTCCTTTTTCAGATGCTGACCTCCTCTCTCCCTGCCCAGACCGACCGCAATGGTCGCCCATCGGGACACATCATCGAGACCGAGTGGGACCTTATCCCGGCACATTGGGCAGCCCTTATTCAGCCAATGGTTCTCCCCGATCTCGACACGCGCATGGCTTCTTTCGAAGCGGTCCTGCAAGCCTTGTTGGACTTTGCCCCCGGAGACGACCTGGGTCGTTCCACCCTTGCCACCAGACTGCTGCCTCACCTACCGACCAGCGCTTCGGTATCAGCCACCGGCGGCCTCGGAAACACAGGAGACTTCCAGACAGATTTGAGCACAGACCGAGATAACGACACGATCTTTATCGACACAAACTGAGTGGCTCTCTGCTTACTTGCGGTACTTGGCCTTAAACATCTTTAGCGCTGTTCCAAAAATGAGCGAAGATACGTTTTTGTTATTCGACAACTGCTGTAAGTCTCGTCGTTGCAGCCCTTGCATTAGCTTTAAGGCGAGCGGAGCTGGGCATTTTGGGTTGTTCACCAAGGCCACCTGCACCGGATACTTCCGGATGAACTCCTTGTCCGATGCAATCAGACGCACCACCTCATCGTGTAGGTTTCGGTTTCCGGCAAATGAGGCCACTTCGCTTGGGGTCAGTCGCCCAGACTTGACCACCGCGGTCGCCACCACCTTGTTGGGATCTCGAATCAAAATTTTGCGTGCCTGCTGATTGCCCGAGTAGGCCAGCTTAATCCTCTTGCCGACTGTCATTTCGGCGAGCTGTATCGCCAAGGAGACCCGCACTTCGTCTTCGGGCGCTCTCGCCTGTTGGGCCTCGACATCATCGGGCTCTGCTGTGAGGTCCCACGAAAAGTTGGGCGAATCATCGCTGAAATCGAATTTAAAGGCCTCAAAGCCTTCACCGCCCGCCTTCACGGCACCCAAATCGAACATCTCCAAGCCTTTGTCTTCGGTGACAAGCACATTGGGAGTGAGTACTGGGCGTGGGGCTGGTGCCGCGGGCTCTGGCATCACTTCGCCCGCGACGGGCACATCACCTTCGTCATCATCAAACAAATGGTCGAGGGCGTTTCGCTGGGGCTTGACCGACACCACCACCGCTTCGATCTTTTCTTTGGGCTGGGCGAAAGGCCGTTGAGTTGGCACCTCGGGCAAGGAGCGATGCAGGCGCAAAAAGGACTCCGCGCTGGCCAACTCCTCGTCCGAACACTTTGGGTTAGCATGCAAAGCCACGAACACAGTGGGTGTCATCAACAAGCGCTCTTGGTTTCGAACCAAAATCTCGCACAAACCCGCATCTGCCCGGGCCGCCACAATCTCTGCTGCCCGGTCAGGGGTGGAACGCAATTGAAGAATCCGCTGGTCCAATTCGCGATCCGCTCGGAACTGAGCGATGAACTCGATCACCTTCGGAAAAGTCGACTGTGAAATGCCGCTCAACACCTGGGGCACCGGCATGGTCTTCATGGTCTGCCGCGCAGCCTTGGCCACCACACGGTCTTTGTCTACCGCCAACACATAGAGCAGGGCCAGCTGCACATCGGCCGTGGTGGGGATCAGCCCCTTGGCCACCGCGATTTTGGCGGTCCTGGGTGCAGATGGCCCAACAGACCGTCGAAACTGTTTTGGAATGCCCAGCCGTTCAAATGGAATGCCCATGGCCGAATCTTAGTCTCGGACACCCACAAGGTGCAACTCAGCTGTGATTCCGATCCCAGAGAATGCGTAAACCCTTCAAGGTCAGGTGCTCATCTTGGGCATCGATCTCATCACAGGCACCGCCGATTAGCCGGGCGAGCCCGCCCGTGGCAATGCACAGGGGGGAAATATCAAACTCCGTCTTGCACCGGCGGGCCAGCTCATTGACAAGGCCTACATATCCCCAAAAAAGACCAGACTGCATGCTCGCCACAGTGTTGGTACCGATGGCGCGTTCGGGGCGCTCGAGCGGCACCCGCGGCAATTTGGCGGTCCGGGTAAACAAGGCGTCGGCGGAAATTTGATAGCCGGGCGCTATCGCGCCTCCGATATAATCTCCGGAGCTGTTCACACAGTCCACCGTGGTCGCTGTGCCAAAGTCGACGATAACCAAAGGCCCACCGTGGTGCTCGAATCCGGCCACAGCATTGACGATCCGGTCGGCGCCCACCTCTCGAGGGTTGTCCGTCGCCACCCGCATGCCAGTTTTGATGCCACGACCGACGACCAAGACCTCGCAGTCCAGATACCGGCGAACCGCCTTCTCGATGGCGTACAGCACACTGGGCACCACACAGCACACCGCCACGCCCTCTACAGCGGCGATCGGGATGTTGTTGTGCCTCAACAGTTGAAGCAGCGCCAGCCCAAACTCATCGGTGGTCCGCGCTCCGGTGCTTACACGCCACAAATGAATGACCTTGAAGCCCTCCAGGGCCCCAATCACCGTGTTTGTATTTCCGACATCGATCCCGAGCAGCATAGCGGCCTTTTAGCCCCAGTCCGAGGGAGCGTCCACCGAAGCCACCAACTGGACATCCCCAGTCAACACCGCCACCCCATCGACCAGCAGTGCCCCATCCTCTCGAATGTCGGTGGCTAGCCCTCGGACATCGCCCACCACCACCGCACACCCCAAGGTGTGACTGCGGGCGCGCCAGGTCTCCAAAGACGGCTTGACTGTAGTGGAGACGGCTTCAACCGCTGTTACCAATCGTGCCAACAAATCCGCCCGATCTTGATACTCACCCGACAATAGAGCCAGACTGGTCGCATCGGGCAAGCCCGAAAAATCTGTCTGATTCACATTTATACCGACCCCGAGCACCACAAAGCGAAGCCCGGAGGAATCGGTCGATAGCTCGGCCAGGATACCCCCGAGTTTTTGGCCTTCTTCGGTGACGAGGTCATTCGGCCATTTCACCAAACAACCCAGAACCTCGGCCATCGCTGCAGCCCAAGCCAACACACACACCGGTGCCTGTGGTGGCGCCACATCAGGCACCAAAACAAGGCTAAACAAGAGGTTTTCACCCGCCTTGCTCTCCCAAACCCGTCCCAGCCGGCCCCTGCCCGCATTTTGCTCGTCCGTGACAACCAATATACCCGCCGGGCCTGTGGATGCCTCAGCCAAGATTTTGGCCTCTATATTCGTGGAGTCACACCGGGGGAGAAACACCACGGGTCTGCCCATCTTTAGGGAAATGCCACCTGAATCAAATCCAGATGGGCTCATCAATCCGACTCTGGTTCACAGTCTTCATGAACATTTGCCGCGTCGATCTCGACCACGCTGCCAGACTCAAAACCCGCGGTAATATGCTCTGCCGCAAAATGAATACAAGACCGGGATGAATCGCTCGCGCACGGCTCACAAGGGATTTCCAAGTTTTCTGCCAACAGGCACACGGCCGACTCATCGCCAAACCCAGGCAACAAGGCCACCAACTCCTCTACACCCAAAATTGCGTCATAGGTGACGCCACCGAGGCTCATGCCATCTGCTGCGATGGTCCCTGTGAAGGAAAAAGACTCAAAGCGCAACAAGCCCCCGTGCGCACCAAATACCCGGTCTTCGATACCACCAGCGATAAATGGCAACTCACCCTGGCTGACATGATTGATCAAAAGGGTCCGTGAGCATGTGTCTTGCTCCACGGGGCTCACATCTGCTTTTCCGACCGCGGCCAACACATCCAGATACGGCCCATCGGTACCTTGAAGTTGGATCATCAACGGTCGGGCCAACACCGCGCCAATCAACTCACCCGCATTTTCGCCAATGGTGTAATCGCCGTCCGAAAAGCTAAACGAGAACAACAAGCCCTCTAAGTCTGTGCTGGGTTCGAGGGGTGCGCCATAGCTCGAGGTCGAAAAGCTGATGGCAGGCGAGCCGCGGCAATAATCCAAGCTCACCGTATAGGCTGTGTCGGGCGCGAGGGGCTCATCGGGTAAAAAGTGAACCTGTTGGCCGTCCTCGGAGACGGTTGTCTGACCCGGAATGTCTGCGACCACCGTGGCGCTCGAGTCTGCAGCCGAAAGCTCAAACACGATTGGATCTCGATAGTAATGGTCTACCGCCCCATCTGCGGGCTGCGTTTTGTTGATGGTTGTGGTGCACGCTATCGAAGAAGCTGCACCCGAATCGTTAGCATCCCCCAAGCTGCTCCCACCTGGGTCGATGTTCTTGAAGCAGCCGGTCACTAGGGCGACACAAAGGCAGATAGATGCGGGATGTGTTGTCATGATTGAAGACTACCAAGGTTGGGACAACCCTGCAGTGGTCGTCCGTGGTATGAGGTGAGCATGTTCGACGCCTCAAACAGTTCCCGCCTAGACCCCGCCACCATCATGTTGTGGCGCCTGCAACGCTTGATCCGGCTCGTGATCGTCGGTATCCCCACCTTGATCGGCTTGGGTTTTGCCGCCGCGACAGTCGTCCGCGTGGAGTTGGCAGCGGTGGTGGTGATGACCACGATCGCCATGAACATCGTGTTCACACTCTTTTGGCCGGCCCTCGAATACAATGCATTCCGCTATGCCGTGCGCGAACACGACCTGCTCGTTCAACACGGCGTGCTCTTCAAGCGGTGGTCTTCTGTTCCCCACAGCCGGATTCAACATGTGGACACCAGACAAGGCCCCCTCGAGCGGCTCTTTGGTCTCTCTCGGTTGCTGATCTTCACCGCAGCAGGCTCTTTGGCCGACGCCTCTATTCCTGGGCTGCGAACCGAAGACGCCGAGCGATTGCGCGATGAACTCTCCCGGCGCGGAGGAGATGATGGGGTCTGAGGACGACGACAATCGACCTTTGGGTTCAGAGCCCACCGAAGAGGAGCGCACCGACGTAATCCGGCCAAATACGGTGATACGGCCAATCGATGCCCCAGATGACCTGGCCACCCAAGAGGCACAGGGCTTGGTACAACCTCAAGTCACGACCATCGAGATGCTCGCCCACGGCACCCCTAGAGACGACCCCACCGTTGGTATTTTTCTCGAAGAGATCGAGCAGACAGTGGGCATCCACCTTCAGGCCGATGGCCTCCACGAGGCCGAAACTAAGCTCACGCCAGACACACCGTGGCGTGGGCTCCACCCCATTAGTTTGGGGGTAAACCTGCTGCCAAGGGCCTGGAAGACCATCCGCAATATGTGGCCGGTGCTGATTTTTGTGGTCATTGGCGGCGAGCGCGTGGGCATGCGATTTGTGGACATGCTGGTGGTTCTGCTGTTCGCGTTGTTGAGCGTTTGGAACACGTTTATCCACTGGGCAACCTTACGATATCGCATCCACCAAGGCCGACTCGAGATCAGGCAGGGGCTGCTCAATCGCCAAGCTCGAACCATCGATCCGGCGCGCATTCAAAATGTCGAGTTGGTACAAAACCTTTTTCACACCTGGACGGGATTGGTCGAGCTTCGCATCGACACCGCCGGCGAACAAACCACAGAGGGATTGCTCTCTGCCCTCTCCGTTGAAGAGGCGACCACCCTCCAAAATCAGCTCGCCAACTTGAGCTCTTTGGCAGGAACCGGGGATGGCGTGAACGACAATAGCGAGGTTGTCGTCGAGATGGGCATGGCGGAGATCCTCGCTTTCGGGCTGACACAGCGAACCATAGGTACCGTGGCGCTCATCACCGCAGTCGGCTTGGAACTGTTGAGCCAAACAAGCCCGGATGTAGCCGCCGATTTTACAGTCAATATGCAGCCGGCGATGATCGTGGCCGCCTTTATGTTGGCCTTTGTGGCCTCATGGGCCGTCTCCGCGATCAGCAGCCTGTTTCGCTATTTTGGCTATGCCATGGTGAGATTGCCCGAGACCATCAGGACCACACAAGGACTGACCACCAAACGCCGGGTCGAGATCCCCCTCTCCAAGGTGCAAATGTTGCGGATCGACGAGCCCTTAATGCGCCGGTGGATGGGCTTTGGCACGGTGCACATTGAAACAGCAGGTCTGAGCTACGCTGAAGGCGAGCAGCGCCAAGCAGAAGGCATCGTTCCCATGGTCGAACACAGCGATTTGGGCAGGGTGACGGCCTTGGCCGCGCCACACGCATCTATCGATCCTTGGACGGCCCCCCTCAAGCCAGCCCACCCCCGAAGCCTGTACCGGGCCTTGGTGGCAGCCACTGTGCGCTCGAGCGTCATGATTGGCCTCGGGATGTCCCTTTTTGGGCCCATCAGATGGGTGCTGCCCGCGCTCTTACCCATCGCTCTCGTGGGCGCATGGCTGGACTGGAAAAAACAGGGATGGCTGGTGACCCCCTCCGCCATCGTCTCTCGGCGAGGGTTTTTCAACCGCCGAACATTCATCATCGCTCGGGACAAGCTGCAGAGTGTACATCGGGTGCAAGGCCCATTCATGCGCCTCCACGGCCTAAGCCGCTTGGTGGTCAGCGTAGCAGGAAGCCGGGTAAGCCTACCGGAGACCGGACTGGCAGACTCAGAATGGATCGAGGCCGAGTTGAGCCGTAACTTAGACCAATAAAAGGCCTCGGCTCATCCGGTGCCAAGCAGCCAATGTACTGCGGCACAACTCGCGATGACACCTGCGATATCTGCAGCCAAGCCTGCCGGCACCGCGTGGCGGATTTTGGTGATGCCGATGGAACCAAAATAAACGGCCAACACATAAAACGTGGTCTCCGTCGAGCCGTTCATGGTGGACGCGATATTACCGATTAAAGTGTCTGGACCATGCGCTTCCAATAGTTCAGCGGTGATCCCGAAAGCCCCAGACCCGCTCAGCGGACGCAGCAAGGCCAAGGGCAACACCTCGCCCGGAATACCGAGCATGGATGTAAACGGGTCGACCCAACCGACCAAGCGTTGCAACCCACCACTGGCCCTCAGCATGCCAACCGCGCTTAAAATCGCCACGAGATACGGGATAATCATCACGGCCAAATCAAAGCCCTCTTTGGCACCTTTGACAAAGACCTCGTAGACCTTCACCTTGCGCACCACACCGACGGCCAACATGCCAAAAATGAGCACGGGCATGATCCACACGCTGGCGGCCTCACCGATGGTGTAGACCACAGACACCAACCCAACGAGTCCTGCGATCACCAAAGCAAAAGGGACCAGTTCTGCGACCTTCAAAGGGCTCGGCTTCACAGAAATGCCCGGCTGCGGCGCCGTCTTTGCAAAATAAGGCAAGCGGGACAGGAACACGGCGGCTGAAATGCCAACGATGGTCGAGATGCCCGTAGCCAACAACGTCGTCGGGAAAATGGCTGCGGCGTCCGTCGAGCCCTTCAGCGCCCTCAATCCGATGATTCCTGTGGGCAAAATGGCCAAGCCACTGGTATTTATCGCCAAGAACAAGACCATCGCATTGGTTGCGGTACCCTTTTCGGTGTTCAAGTCATTGAGCTCCTTCATCGCCTTCAAACCAAACGGGGTCGCGGCATTTCCAAGCCCCAGCGCGTTGGCGGCGATGTTCATCACCATCGCACCCATCGCTGGGTGATCGGGTGGTACGTCCGGGAACAAGCGCACGAGAACAGGGCGAATCAATCGCGCCATAAATGCCAAACCACCCGCCTCTTCGACGACTTTCATCAAACCCAAAAACAAGGCGATGTAGCCCACCAGGCCGATGGCTAAATCCACGCTCCCTTTGGCCGCATCGAGTGCACCTTGGCCCACCTCGGCAGGGGTGCCATTGAGCACAGCAAAAATCATTGCGACGGTAATGAGGCCAAAAAAGATGTGGTTCATGTTGGTTTTCTAACGACTCGCGACACAAAAAGAGAGCAACACCCACAAAGCGCGGGCGAATAATTCGGGGTCTTGCTGAGATAAAATAAGTGGGCCCAAATCAACCGACTCAATGGGCTCCCATCCACTGGGAAGTGCTTTTGGCACCGGAAAGACTTGGCCTGATGCGTCAGACCACCCTTCGCCGCCATCGGTGATGGCCATATATAAGGTGCGCCGATTCAGTTCGGTGTCGAATTGATCATGCTGAAAGTGCAGGTCCATCCATTCTTTTTGTGCACCGACCATCAAGGGCTCGCCCAAATTTAAGACCACAAACACACGGTCTCGAAGACCATCGTTAGCGTGTAAAACAGCCAACAGCCTGTGAAGTCCATCTCCCTTGGCCAAGATCACCAGGCGCTGGTGCTTTGTGGTCAACAAAGCGCACAAGCTCGCCTCGTCGACATTCGTCACTTTGACCACAGCGCAGTGCGGTACGGCCGCAATCATGGGCCTTTCGTCAAAGCCCACCACCGCCACCACCACATCATTAAACCGACGGGCGATGGCCGCTTGAAGGTCCGCCTCCCACAAGGCCACAGCCTCCCAGCCCACGCCAGGGGCCAAAACAGAGGCGGGGTCGTAGGCAGGGCCAAGCTCAGCGGGGTCGACCATCAAGGCCTCACTGGCTGCTGGAAGGGTCCTAAACATCAACTCTGCTCGAGCTAAAGGACCATCCTGTTCGATGAGTGCATCGACTAAAATACGCTCGCCATCCAAAGCTGGGACGGGAATGTCTTTTAAGTCTGGGCGATGCAACTTGGCGTAGACCGACCGGCCCGCGGGGTGGTACGGCACGGTCAGCAACCGCTCCCACCATTGCTCATGGCGGCCGCCTCCCGCCTCCACCTCTCCCCGAATCACGGTGGCCAAAATGGTCTTCCACAGACGCTCATAGTCCAGTGCCGGCGGTTTTTGAACACTCAACCACGCCGCCACCAACAGGCCCATAAACACGGCCAACTCCACCCAGTTTTCAAGGCTCATTGGCGCCCCTCATTCCCATCATCAAAAGACCAGGCCGGAAGTGCCCGGCCTTCATCAACCAAGCGTCGAACAATCAAATACAAAGCGGTGTACAAAGCCAAAAACTCCCACATGGGTTTCTCGCTAAGGGTGAATTCAACCCATGACCAGGCAAAATAACCCACCATCGCCGCCGGCATGGTCCAAGCGAAAACCTCGGCCTCGGTACCACGGGTCATCATGATCAGCTCGCGCGCCATGCGAACCACGCTCATCACCAACCAAACAAGGAGCCCCACACCGACCACACCATAATGGGCGATCATCTCCCAGGGGATGCCGTGCGGATAGGTGTAAAGCGACTGAGCGAGGTAGTTATTGTAGTGAGGCAGCAGGTCTTCATACCCACCTGCGCCAATACCGAGTCCGCCGGTATCGATGAACATTTGCACGCAGGTGAGCCAATTCAACTGGCGATAGTTCTGCCTCAGGCTCAGATTGGACACAATCCGTGAGAATGCTTTGGCGGTATCTCCCACATCAAACACGATGCCGATGGCGATGATGAACGCGCCGATCATCAAAAACCGGAGAAACCACTTTCTAAAGAGCGGATGGGCCATGGCGACCAATACACCACCGATGAGTGTCGCATAGGCGCCCCCACGAGAACCGGACTTGAGCATCATCACGAATACGAAAAATCCGGCCACCACCAAAACCATGCGCACAAGGCGGTTTCGCTCGATTAAGGCCATGCCAAAGGCGGTGTGGATGATAAACATCATGTGCATTGCAAACCAGTTGGGCTGTTGGCCAAGCCCCGTCTCACGCCCGCCACCCGCGGCTGCTTTGAAAACCACGTCGGTGGTGCTAATGCCGGCCGCATCCAGCAATAAGGTCAGCACACCCACACCCACAGTCGCCCCCACCCAAAACCAGAGCATTAAACGAAACTGAGCCCATTCACGGACAAAGGCCAAGATGACCATCACATTGGCAAGCACCACAAAGAGTGGCAAAAGCTCGGAGAGGCCATCTTTTGGGTTTTCGCTCCACAATAAGGACAAGCCAGTCCACACAATCAAGCCCAATAATGGCTCTCGCCAGGGCCATCGGCGCCACAGCTGGGTGGAGTTGACAGCTGCATGATATATCAGCGCCATCAAACACAGCAATAATACAGGTTCGAAGGGGCCAATACCCGTTCTTCCGACCCTTAAAAATACCGTTGCACCCGTCGAAAACAAGCGGGCGGTGATAAGCAGGCCCACCCCCAAGACAGGCCTTTCGAGCACCACCAGGGCACCGAACACCGCACACAGCAAGGCAACCACGGCCACGGGCTTGAGCGCGAAACCGACCACGGCTATCAATTGGACGGCGACCACCACGGCCAACACCCGAGGTCCACCGGCCCAAGCCGTCCACCGTTGAAGTCTTTGATTCATGGGCTCCGCGCCCACGATCAGGGCTCAGGCTATTCTAACGTCTCGGCGGGCGGGGTTTGGGACGGACTCGCACAGGGACGGGAACGGGGGCGATTGGAAAAATCTCTGCCACCCACTCATCGACTTTGTCAGCCCACTGGGCCAACTTCTCGCGCCAACCGTTATTATGTAACTTGGTCAAAACAAGCCTCCTTCACCTATTATAGTCATGTTTTTAGCCAACCGTCTTTTTCAACCCCACCCATCCCAATGCGCTCACCTCTAAACCCACGAACACATCTGGTATTGATGCTCATTTTGGGTCTCTATTTTACCCTTGGGTTGATGGGCATGACCGAAATCGGGGTGGTTGGAGAGGTGGCCTGGACCTGGATGAACGGCGCTGCGGACCCAAACTTGGCGGGGGGCACACAAACAGATTCAAATGGGCTTTTCGTCGCCGCGAATACCCGACCGATGGTGGCGATACGCGCTGGAGGCTTTTCGCTGCCACTGCTAATCAACCTCTACACAGGCGGCCTTGCGGACTGGCCAGCACGACTCGTGTCGCCCTTGGGCATTGGGGCGGTGTCGGTACTACACATGGTGTTTGGGGGTCTATTGATCGCCTTGGTGCACCGGTTTCTACGCTTTCATGCCACGGGCTTGACTGCGACGACCGCCGCCTTTTTACTCGCCACCGACTGGGTTTATATTTTTCATCGTCGCGCCTTGGGGGGCACAGAGACCCTGCTCGCTGCATCGAGCTTACTGTGTTTGTGGGCCTTATGGAGCAGGCGCTGGGCGGGGGGGCGCCATGGGCTCATCGCCCTCGCCGCCGGGGTAGGCCTTGGGCTTAGTGCCAAGTTCACTTTCATTTTTACGCTCCTGGCGCTCGGTCTCACCGCGCTCATTTTGCGGCGAGACAAACCCAGACTCGGGCCACCTTTACCAGACCGGTGGGCCCCGATTACCGCTGCATTATTTCTACCGCTTCTCCCCTTGGTCGTCGGCTTTTTTGTGTTTGCGTTGGCACAACTGCCCACACTCGCCACCCACGACCACATCCAACCTCAGCTCCAGCGGATTTGGGGAGCGCTCAGCGGAGGCCCAAGACCGGCCCGCGAGTCACTTGCCGCCCTTGCTGCTTGGACCGGCAACCCCCTCAGCTTTCTCTCTGCCGCGTGGGGGGCGAAAGTGCCGATCTGGTTTTCACCCCTGCGCACCTTGGGTTGGGCTTTGGTCGCCATGGGTACAGCGGTCGCATGGTTTAAGCCCGACGCCACACCAAGACTGGCACTGTCCCGTTTTTGCTCAGTGTTTTTGGTGCTTCAGGTGGGCATTATTTGGGGCGTGGCCCGCGACCTCCATCACCTGGCGGTGGCCACCCCCACCTTGATGATCGTGGCAGGCCTCGCTTTTGACAATCTGGCTGGGCTCTTCGCCCCCCATAAAAGCTTTCTACGGCGCTTGGCCGTTGTCGTTTTTTGTATGCCGTGGACCTGGGTGAACCTCTTGGCGATTTCAGGCACCGACACAGCAATGCGCAGCATCAGCCGCCCGACGTGCAGTCGCTCTGGCCAGACAGCCATCATCGAGATGCTCACCCAAAATGGGGCCACAAAGGTCCTGACATTGGACTACGAGTCGGCGGGTGCTCTCGACGTCGACGCCCCGGAGACTCGTTTTATCCATGGCTGGCCACGAATCGTCACCGACCGTTCGAGCGCACTCGAGGCGCTGCTGCCATTGGCGGTGGGCGGGCATCTGCTGGTGATTTCAGATGCACCACCGTGGACCTACAATCTCAGGCCTCGGCCACTGGCCCTGTATAAAGCGGCGGAACGGGCCGGTGTCGAGACGGTGGCGGTCGATCGTCTACCCGACGATGCCGCGGTCCTCTACGCTGTGGGTTTGCAAAAGGGTCGGCCCTAACGCCTCGCCAAGGCGTTCCCGAGGAGCGCGTCCAATCGCGCCACATCGCTTCTAAACGCATCGCGTTCTCCCGTGTGAATGGACCGCTTGACGGTCCCGTGAATGGTGACTGGATCGAGGACCCGCCGCCCTTTGTTGAGTTGATAGTGAAGGTGGGGTGCCGTGGACCGCCCGGTGTTTCCGCTCGCGCCCAAGACCCCACCTGCTGACACGCGCTGCCCGGGCTTTACACCTGTCTTTGAGAGGTGCAGGTACTTGGCGAGGGTGCCATCGGAAAACTTAAGTTCAACGCAGTTTCCATTCGCCCGTGTGTTCCAGTTGGTTCGGGTGATGGTCCCTGCGCGGGTGGCGATGATTGCGGTGCCTTCGGGTGTTTTGAAATCCATCCCTGCGTGACTTGGACGGTCTTTCAATAATGAGGTCACCATCTCGTAATCGGCCAAAGGACTCTCTTTGAGCCGGCGGGCGATCTCGCTTCCATCGCGTTCCCAAAAACTTGGGAAGGCATCGGAGCCACGCTTGAAGCGATAAGCGCTCAGGGTGCGGCCTAATTTACCTGAGGTCAGCAGGGCTGCAGCGATCTCGACGCCGTGGTCGCCAACCTTCCAGGCAACCACCACCCGATCGCCTTTGCGAAGATCGCGACGCAAATCGATATCCCAGTGAAATAGACGCGAGTAAACAGCGCTCAGGGCTGCGCCATTTTTGGGTTCGGCCTTCGCGAAGGTTCGGGCCAATGAATGGCTGACCTCTTCGTCAAGGATGTTCCAATCTGGATTGTTCACCGCTACTCCGCGCTCGATGGGCAGGGCAACATCGGGGGTGGGTGACATGGAGGCGGGCACCACCTCTACTGGAATACTGACACCACCCGACGGGGGCGAAACGGCCTCGTTCACGCCAACCGGCTCCCCATCCGGAACGACCAAGACTGGGCGTGCGGGGGGTGGTCGATGGGTGACCATGTACAAATTCAACGACAGCGATGTGGTCAGGAGTCCGGCGAGGAGCCAGGGCCGACCCGAGGGGAGTTTGGGCATATTGGGGGATGTTCTGGGGTGCAGGGAGCGGGGAGTTCAGCGGGGACAGTTCACCGTCACGCTTTTCTCTGTGCTTGTCAAGTCATGCCCTCGAAAATGGATTAACGATAAGAAATAAATCCAGATTAAACCTGGATTTTTAAGAAAAAATAAATATTTCAAAAAAAGGCCAAGAAAACCTACAGGTGGCGTTTTCCGGTCCGATGAATGGGGTGCGGGTTCAGTGTGCTACTGGAGGAAGAACCGCAGGCGTGAAGAGTTGCTGGGGTGTGGTCCAATTGGCAGGACGCCCGGCTGTTACCCGGGAAGGTGCTGGTTCGAACCCGGCTGCCCCAGCCACTCTCCGCCACTCCGGGCAGCTGACAATCTTGAACGACACCTGCTCGATACCCGAGGAGTTGGCCAGAATCGCGACAACGGTTCTGGCCACTTTTTTGGCTTGTATACACCGAAGCCGAAAGGCCTCAAAAGCTGAATCAACCCACAACGTCCATGTGGGTCACAAAGAAGCCCTCATCGCTAAATGGGTCTACACGCTGCGAGGTCGCCCCCACAAATCCACCGCCAAGCACATCGAGAATATTGCCCTTCAATGTGCAGGCCGGCAAACGTCCAATGGGTCGACCTTGACCATCCAACGCGATCAACACCTGAGCGGGTAAAGCGATATCGCCGCTTCGTGTGCAATCACCACCGGCCACAAACCAAGCCAAAACTGCGCCATCATCGCCGATCAACTCACTGAGGGTCTCGGCTGTTGGCTTTGCTGCAAGTTGGCCAAAACCACTCCGTGGAAGAGAAGCGATATCACCGATGGCTGTACCGGTCGGGGCCAGGCCGAAACGATGTGCGTCCCGCTTATTGGTCGCCAGATTCGTTATTTCTCCAGCCCGAATAATGTCGAGGTTAGCCGGGCTGCGAATCACACCTTCCATGTCGAAAGGACAAACCCGCACCGAATCGGCGTCACGGATATCCCTCAAGGTCAACCGGGATGAAAAGTGTTGCTGGCCATCAGCGAGCATGCCATCAAAAAAACTAGCCCCCGTCGCATACACCCGACCCAATAAATCTGAGCGAATCATCTGAGTAAGACCCATGCCTGCCATGGAGTTGAGGCCCGGAAAAACCACCCGAAGCCGGCCAGATGCTGGGGCTAAAACTTGCCCATAAGCGCTCAGGTGCGCCCGAAACTCTGCCAGCACTTGGTCCACATCGACCACAGCGCACTCCACCCCGACGAAGGTGTCCATGATATTGCCGGAGCCCTTTTCTTTGGCCACAAATGCCAAGGTCGTGGTGTCGCGGCTGTAGTGTAAATCGAGGCCAGCGTCCGATTGGATATGCCAAGCCCTGCGACACTGCTCGACACCGTGCGAAAAGACAAAACCTGGAAACTCATGGTTGAGGGCACCCAAAACCGATTCGGTAAGTGCCACCAGTTCGTCGACGCTGCGATGGTCGCCATCGTGGGCCACCGTGTGGCTTCGATCGGACTCAGGCTCGACTGGGTAGGGCACATCAAAAATCAAGGACGCTTTGGCCGACTCGGTCAGTGCTTCGATATCACTTTGGCCGACAGCACTGGCCAAGCCCACACGCGCATTCTCGATGACCCGCACCGCTGTTTGGGCCTCGTTCTGAGTCCGAACCGATGCCACCTGGCTATTGACCACCCCCAGCTTTTGGGTCTGTGTTTCTGAACGGATGATTTCTCTCATGCGACGCTCATTTTGCGAACGCGCACATAAGGCCCACCAAATCCGACCGACAGCGGCCATTGCTCCATCTTGCCGCAGCCGCCTCCCACTAAAAATGGGATTTCAACCTGGTCACTCAGCCCATCGATCTCGTTGAGGGTCTCAAACACCGTGCCGGTGATCACAGCGATGCGCACGGGTTCAGCCAGCTCGCCATTGCGGATACGCCAACATAAACCCGGCGCGATGGTGAAGGTGCTCATGCCGCTACCGTGCTTGAATGTTTCGATGAAATAGCCGTCGTCTACCCCCTTAAACAAATCCTCGCGGCTGAAGGTGCCGGCGGCGAAGGTGGTGGTGGTCATTCGGACGATGGGCTCAAATCGAAAAGAGATGGCGCGGGCGTTGGCGGTGGGCGTTTCATCAAGGGCCGCGGCGGTCATCGCACTGTGCAAGCGGCCAACAAGCACACCTTGATCGATCAACACCGTCTTCGTGGTGGGCTGTCCTTCATCATCAAACGGCATATATCCAGAGCCCCAGTCTGCCCCGCCATCGGTGATGGTCACCAAAGCCGACGCGACCGAGGTACCCATGGCCCAGGCCTCGAGCATGGCTGGGTCGCCCAACATAAAGTCAGCCTCGGATTTGTGACCAAAAGACTCGTGGGCGAAAACCCCTGCGACTTCTGGAGACAGCACCACGGTGGCCGTTCCGGCTTGTACAGCCTCTGCGTCGGCGACAAAATGTTCGCATTTGTCGAGGGTCTCTTCAAGGGCGGCGAGCAAAACCTTTTCTTGAGCCACCAGCCCTGAATACCGGTGATCTGCCCCAACAAACCGTTCTTCGACGGCCCGCGCCCCCTCACCCACGGTAAAACGCAGCCTCAACCCACACTCTTGGTAATCATGGCGCACATCTGCACCCCGAGAAGATACAAAACGACGGTCGCGGTGTGTATCGCTCCATTGTGCAGACCAGGTCTTGATAGCTGCACGACCAAGCCCCCCAGTAAACCGGCTGAGCAAGGCCAATTTAGGCGGCACCTCAAGGTGATCGACACGCTCATCGTCAAAAACGTAGCGGGCCGCTTGATGCACAGCCAAACCGTCGATGCCGGCTGTGGCCTCAACGGGGGACAAGGCCTCAGATCGGGCCAACTCTGCGAGGGCCTGATCGATTTTATCAAGGGCTGTGGTGGAGGCGTACAACCACCGCCCGTGCTTTAAAACCCGTAAGAGCGCACCGGTTTCTGTGGTGGTTTGGACCTCTTCCAGCACCCCATCGCGCAAAACGATGCTGTGGGCGGTGGTGCGCTCAAGCCGAACGTCAGCATACACACCCACTGGAAAACTAATCGAGATGGCATCGAGTGGGTGAAGCGTTGTCATGGGGGCCACTAACCCTAAGCGTCGGGTGTTGGATCACCGGTCCAATATCTGCCAGTGAGCATGCACCCAAAGAGTCGAAAGTCCGACACCAAGGCCCACCCGGGGTGACCAAAAGTGGCTGGCTTGTTGCCTTCAACAAAAAAGTGGGCGCACCAGGCAAACCCATACCCAACCACCGGCCCAAGCAACAACCACCCCACCATGGGCTCAGGTTGAGTGTAGAAGGTCCAGCCAAAGATACTCAGCGCGCCCGCCGTGCCCACAAAGTGTAAAACACGGCACAACGGCTTGCGATGCTGGGAAAGGTAGTAGGTCCAAAATTCGCGATAGTTCATCGCTGAGTTGTAACGACTAGCGCTCAAAACTCCCATCTCGGATCATCCGGTCCAGCGCGTCGGTGGCCGAACTCGAAGCCACCAGGCTGGCATCGAAACGCACCCGCTCGGCTGCAAACCGGTCTGCTGTGCGTGGGAGAATCGGTGGGCTGACTTTTCGAATGGCGAGCGCTTCTTTAATTGACCCATCGATGGCCTGACTAAAGACAGCTTCATCGATCACACTAAACGCCTCTTCCATATGTAAAATTCGACCGCTCGAACGCAGCTTGAAATACAAAAACAGTTCGACTGGCAAGTCCGCTGAACGCCCAACTCGCCCCAAAGCCGCACGACGAATCATTGTGCCGGCTTGCCAAAATGGTGTCGGCGCCTCATCGGCCTTGTCGGGGTTGGCCTCAGCCACCAATCTGCCTTGCTCATCGACCAGGACCAGGTTGGAGCTCACCATATCGATGTGGCGATTGATCGAAAGCTCCGCACGCTGCCGCAGCAAACGCTTTGGCAGCATCCGAACGCCCGGTATGCACAATGCGATCAAGTCCGCAGGTGTCGCTTGAAGCCCAGCGTGCAGCGCATCCCCCATCGAAGATCCAGGCCCCACGGCCACCACTGTCGCGTCCTTGACTGTGCCAACCCCACTCTCTGTGCGGTCTAAAACCACCACATGAGCGCGAACATCCCGACAACGTGCGATGTCAGCAAGGTTGAGGGCGAGGCTACGCCAGTTTTCATCATCCACAGGGATGAACACCGCGATCGTCTTGGCTTGTTGGTGGCTCATGATGTCCCCCGTTCGGTCGGCCTTGGCCCGACTTGAGCCTTATTTCACAGCCATCACCTGATCGCTCACCCATTTCAAATATTCGGGATGTCCGGCCTTCACCGGTATGCAAAGCACCTCGGGGCAATCATAAGGATGGATGGCAACAATCCGGTCCCGCAGCGCTGGCCAACAATCGCCGGTGGTTTTGAGCACCAACTGCACCTCAGCCTCATCGCAAAGCTCATCCTTCCACCGGTACACACTCCGCATGCCAGGGAGCATGTTTCCACAAGCGATCAACCGCTCATCCAAGAGTGTTCGAATCAAGTCCAGGGCCACCGCTTGGTCGGGGGCGGTCACAAACACCATGCGCATCTCAGTCATCTGTTTCTCCTGCTTGTCACCATCGCTTAGGGCATAATCCACCTGGGAGACCGAAGTGAAAGCAAGCTCAGCCGCCATCGCATTAATGCTCATCGCATGTGACGACCCCAAAGGTACCAAAGAGGCTGAGGTGGAGCAAAGCTGTGATGTGTTCGCTCGCCTGAGCTTTCCGGATGGCACCAGCTCTGAGTACAACGCCTGCACCAATGTACTCTTGGACGCGACCTACGAATTCGACCCCGACAAAGCACCTGAAATCCGTAGCTTTAAGCTGCAGTTTACCGGCACCACCGACCCCGACTTTGAGTGCTGGATGATCATCACCAGTCACGGTATTTGCGGACCAGGCCGCTATGATGTCGGCCTACCATCAGCACCCGGAACAGTGTCGACGTCAATCGAATTTGCCACCTATGATTGCACGGGAATCGCCGACGATTTTGAAGGACGATTTAAGGCGGTCGCGGGCATCCACCAAGTGGAGATCATCGACGGCGGTGACCGCCCAGGCAACTTCGAGGGCGAACATTTGCTCACCACATTCAAAGGTGCCATCGCCGCCCAAACCCATGAGGGCATATCCATGGAGATGACCTACGCAGTCGAGGCCTATATTCGCGGCACAGACGCTCAAGAGACCACCTGCTTACCCGCGAGCTAGCCTAAGTCTCGCCCGAAGACCCACCCAAACACGGTGGAGAGACCACGCCACCACCACCACCCGCTGCTGCCCATTCGTCTGGGCTAAGGGTTTTGAGGGCCAGCGCATGAACGCTACCCGCCATTTGCTCAGCGAGCGCACGATAAACTGCTTGATGACGCGCCACGAGCCGCTGACCCGAGAAGGTTTCGGCCACCACAAATACATTAAAATGCGACTGCGCCCCAGCCGGCACATTGTGCATATGAGACTCGTCCACCACATCGAGATGGAGCGGATTAAATGCCGAAGAAAGCTGCTGCTCTATGGTTTCTCGCATATTCATGGCCTGGGTTTAGCCCATCGGCAGCGACGCTGTGGAGACACAGGGGCAAACACACAACGGCGACTGGTCCTCGTTGTCTCCAAACCGTCACCCCTAGCGATTAGGCCTTAAGGTACATTTATACTCCATAGACAGCGCACGCCCGAGGCCCCCATGACTCAAAACCCATTCATCCTCGCCCCTTTGACAATACTCTTGGGATGTTCAGTCAAAGCGCCTACCGATCCGGCCACTGGTGTCTTCGATGGCGACGCCCCCGATGCAGGACCCGGCTCAGAGGCTTGGGGCGCTGACGACATCAGCTGCGAGTCCACCGCTGACTGCATCACCGGCGAGGCCTGTTTTAACGACGTCTGCCAGCCAGCCCAATGCGAAGGCGGATTGGCGGCATCGTCTGCACCCATCGGGGAAAGCTTTCGATTTTTTGCCGACAACGAGATCGGCGTCGCAGACCGACGCTCCTTTGACGGCGGTTTTTGGGTGGACAACTACACCCCCACAGCGTCCGCGGCCCCATACGATGGCTCCACCGAGCTATCCACCACCCAACTCGTCGACATCGCCGGTGGCCGCTTTGGCAAAGGCCAACGCAAAGCAGAGTATGTGATCGCCATCGAAGGCCGCCGGGCCTTTGGCTTCTCTCCCGCCACAGACGTCACCGGCGATGGTCGTGTGGACGCCGATGACACATCCTGGATCAGCTTAAGCTTCCAACCGCTTGCTCTCGATGCCGGAGACACCGACGCCGATGGCTTGGACGAGGTGGTGGTCATCTCTCGGGATGGAAAAATCAGCAACTGCCATATGGATACCCGTGTGTGCGACAGCTGGAGCTTTGCCGACATTGAGGACGTCACTTTGCTCGATGTGGCCGCGGGAGACATCGACGGCGACGCGGTCTCCGAGCTTGCCATCTTGCTCGATGTCGATGGCGACACCCTGATTTATGTGCTCAACCAAGACCACGAAGGCAAAGACCAACCAAGCTCCTATCAAATGTGGGTCGATGATGTGATCCGCTTGGACATCGGCGACCTTGACGGTGACCGCGTGGCCGAAATCATCGCTTTAAAAGACACCAACTCCATCCCACTTTGGGGTGAAGTCGACGCCCTAGAGGTCTTCAATGCCGTCCCATCCGCCACCGGCGATTTAGAAGTCGGCGACTTGACGGCTGTCGCGGCCATCGAGACCGGAGATCTTGAGAATGTCGAGGACGTCGAGGTTTCAGACACAGACGCCGACACCCTCGCCGAGATTTATATCGTCGACAGTGGTGGTCGCATCGCGGCTTACGATCTTGAAGGCACAACACTTTACGAGCGCTTTAACCGTACCCTCGACACCACCACTGAACCTTTTCGCCTAGCCTTGGCAGACATCGACGGCGACTCACCCCAAGCCACCTTGGTCGATGACACGCCCGTGCTCACCAAAGGCGCGCCCATCCCGTCGGCCATGATTTTGCTGCCCCCCTACGATGCCGACCACTCGTCCAAGCCATCAAGCTCATTTTATGGCGCCTCTGAGTACAGCACCGAGTCCTTTACCGACACCGTTTCTCTTGGAATGATGGTCGATGTGGGCATTGACGTCGATGTTTTGGGCCTGTTTGGCGCTAGAGTCTCGTCCATGGTGGGTTGGCGCGTTCGCACCAGTGTCATCGAGGCCGAGCGAAAGACCGTCGGAGCACGCTTTGGTATGAGCGCAGATCCAGACATGTACGGCCCTTATCATGGCGCCGTCGTTTTATATTGGGGCTGCTTTGACACCTACACATATGAAATTTCCGACCCGAGCGGCCTGACCGACGGCTTGGACCAAGAGCCCTTCATCCTGACCGTCCCCGTCGGCGGCTCCACCAGTGTTTGGTCCCTGGCCCGATACAACGCCCTCGCCAAGGCGCTCGGCACCTTACCCGTGCTCGAGGTGCCTTATGAGGTCGGCAACATCGACGATTACCCATCATCCCCTGTGCGACTAGATGGCAGCCCCATCCCCGACGAAGACATGCTGTTCAAGAATCTTCAGTGGTATACCGCTCCAGACGTGGGGGCCGTGGCTTACCGGTCTCAACTCAGCGCCGACACCACCAACGCCTCAAGTTGGGACGCAAACATCGGCACCTCCGCGGGCATCAAAGTCGGCGGCGTACGGGTAGGCATCGCAGCAGAATATGGCTGGGGTGAAGGCTACAGCTTGCGGATGGGTGAAGCCGCCATGTTCTCAGGCAGCGTCGCCGCAGTGCCTGACGACCCTTCCACCCCAGAAGATGAATACAATCTGTACACCTTCCGCTTTGCGCCAGTGGTCTACCGTCAATGGTACGAAAATGCTTTTGGCGACCAGACACCGCTGTACGTGATGACCTACGCAGCCGAGCGTTAAGTTCATGGGTCATTCATTTTTGCTCGTACTCACCCTTCTCGCAGGGTGTAAATCAGGCACCCTAGAATCTGGAGAATGGGGCAGTCTGCGCTACTTTGGTGAACTCACCGGTGTTGCCCCGGTGCTCGACACCGAAGAGGACCTTCAATTGCCGCTGGTGTTGATTCCCCCGGTCTCAGACCGCGACGGCAATGTCTATATTTTGCACGAGCGCACCACCAAAGACAGTGCGGTCTATGTGGGTCAATCCTTGGGCGGCTGGAGCCGAGGCTGCCCACCAGACGAGGAGCCCCTGCCCCACGCAGTCCCGGGAGAAGCCCATGTCCATGGGTTTTTGGGTACATCCGAGGCCAGCGCCTGGTTTTGGGCTGGCGACGCGTTGGTTCACGTTTCTGGAACGACCGGGGAATGCAGGCAGGTCCTCGATAAAGACCCGCTTACCCTGACCGACCTGCGTGTCGTGGCGGCCTTGCCCTATGTTCACGAGACACCCGCCCGGCGCACACTCAATGCGTGGGTCCAAGGTGCGAATAATGCCAACGCCAGACTCCCTCCAACCCAGGTTGTCGTCGACCTCGATCTGCGTCGCTACGTGAGCTACTCCCCATTTGAGCCCGCCGAGGCCACCTGCATAGACATTCTCGGCGTGGGTGCAAACCCAGACACCCAAGAGGGCGTGGTCGTCTTGGCTTATAACTTCGATGGCCAACGGGTGGCCGAAGCCCGCACCATCAATCCCAGTGGGGTCACCACCCGCAGAACCGCGCTTCAGCTGGGAGACGCCGAAATCTTTGCTTGCGACGCGCGCGACCCAGAGGACACCCCAGAACCCAGGATTCTTGGCCAACTGCAAGCCAACGATGCTGGGGTATACGCCGGTCTTTTATCGAATGGTCAACTGCTTTCCTTTCACGCCGGCGGTGGCGGGGCCAAAGACCTACCAAATTTCGATGTCCAAGGCATGATCAAGCAAGACGGCATCTTGTGGGTCACCGGCATAGCAGAGGGCAGGCCCGTGGCCGGAAAGGTCCTCAGCAGCGGCGAAATCGCCCAAGTCATCCGCTGGAAGTCTGCCGAACGTGCAGCCGCCAACCTTCAAGGTACCATCGCCATTTTGGATGAACGATACAGCCCGGCCGAGCCGGTCACCTGGGACAACCCGATCACCGCGATCGGTTCTTGGCCCTTTATGAGCCCTCATCCCCTCGACACCTACGCCATCGAGACCACTGGCTGGTTGATCGCTGGCCCAAGTTTTGAATCCATTCAAACCCGCACCGCGGTCGCCTTTGGCCCCGTGGGGATAACAGTACCCTAATGTTTAGCCTGTTCACCACAGCAGCCCTCACGCTGGCCAACCCCGCCGTCGCTGACGCCAAAGTCGTCAAACTCGAAACCCACGGCTATGTCGCCCCGCAATTTCAATCGGTCTGGCGCCCCCAGGCCCGGCCGGTCGACCAAAACCGAGTGGGCATGACTAAATCCAAAGCGGGGCTCATCTTTGAGGGTGAAGTCAGCCCTGTTTGGGGCTTTCGCGTGCACTTTGTCTTGGGAGAGGACACCTTTGAGGCCCTCACCGTGGCCCAACCCATCGATGAGAACAATGATGGAACCACTGACGCGGTCTACACCGAGTCACGCGGCGCAATGGGAAATATGGTCGTCGAGGCCACCGTTAAATACCAACCCATCCCAGCCCTCAACATCAAATTTGGCCGGATGCGGATTCCATTTACCAGCCAAGCCCAAAGCCCAAACACCGACCTTCTATTTCCAGATCGTGCAGGGCCAAACCAGGCTTTTTTAAGCGGATCCGACATGGGCGCTTTGGCCCAAACCACACTCTTTGATGCAAAGGTTGTCGGCTCGGCAGGGGTGTTCAACGGCACCTCCACCAACATCTTTAAGACCGCACGCCAAGGGGTGCTCTACACCACTCGGCTCGACATCAACCCCTTGGGCGCCTTTGGCTTTTCTGAGACATCACAGTGGGCCGGCCCCTTCTTGTTAGGTGTGGGCTCGGGGCTCATTTACAACCCCTACACCGCCTACGATCGGGCAGGATACGCCACCGTCTCCGTCAAAGACACCCGGGCTAGCCTATCTGCGCGGGCCTCATTTTATGGTTTATACGTGGTGGGCGAGCTGCTTCAACGCCAACAACTCGACTCGATGTCCAGCCGACCACAATGGGGCACCGGCTGGTACGGCCAGGCTGGTTGGCACCTACCCAAAGGCTTTGAACCCATCTTCAGAATGGGAGAGTCCACCATCGATGAGGCCTTCGACCCCCAGACCACCCGCTGGCTAGATGTGGGTCTGAACTACTATCCAGCCCTCAAAGCGGCCCGAGCAGACCAAGTCAAAATCACCCTGCACTATCTAAGCGAAGACCGGATCGACGAAAATGCCAGTGCCAAGGGGGTTGCATCTCGCGTTCAGGTGAGCTGGTAGTTCACCGCTCAGTTGGCCGCCGCTGACTGGCTAGACTGGGTACCGATAGTCCGAGATGTGTCATCGGTTCCTTCCATTTTGACACCAACAAAACTTCGACGGGTCTGACGACGGCACTCACCTTCGCCCAACTCGATGATCTCTCGTACATCTCCGCTTCCCTTGAGATCTTCGCCACTTAACGACGCGTTAATCTCATGGTTTCGCTGAAAATATGAAACGCCATCGCTCTCGCCGTAGGTGGACTCAACGGAGAACTCGTCGCCGGTGACGGTACCCACCCACTCCTGCGCACCGTTGGTCAGCACGAGCGCACCCCCAGTGGTGCTGTAAATATCGATCCATTCGTATTCGTCACCTTGGTACTCCATCCCACTCTCTTCCTCGCCGCACTGATCGCTGGCCAACACCATCTTGCTGGAACGGTCCCACTGAAAGAGCCATGTGCCCTCAAATTGAGCGCCACAGCCCATGGCGAGCGGTATCGAAAAAATGGCGAGTTGGATTGCTTTTGTTGACATGAAAACCTCCGAGGCCGCCAAGGTAGCGCAGATGACCGGCAATCGTCGATGACCTGTTGGTCAAGAAGTGGTAGCTTTTCGACACTTGAGCCAGAAAAATAGGCCAATGCGCGGGATGGGTAGCATGAAATTATATACAAAAATTCTGATCGGCATGATGATCGGTGTGGTCTTTGGACTCCTGCTCGGGCCAAACTCCTCCATTTTGCCCAACGACGGCGTGCGGCTCTCGGCCTCGGCCACAGTGTTTCAAACCCCTGATGGTGCAGAGCAAGTCCTGGCAAAAGGCCTCACAGATGCGCGGGTGCTCGGGCAGCGCGGGGACTGGCTCGAAATCGAATATAGCCTCTCACCTGGCCACCTGATGCGCTTAAAGTCCGCAGGGGTTCCAGCTGCTGAAAAAGCCCGTGCAAATGTAATAATGACCGGATGGGTAAAAGAAAAAATCCCGGAGGTCTTCCGATATGCCCCCATCGGCCAAAGCATCGTTGACTACACATCTTGGATCGGCGGGCTGTTTTTGGCGATGATCAAAATGGTGGTTGTACCCTTGGTCTTCTTTTCTCTCGTGGGCGGCATCGCGTCGTTAGGCGATGTGCGAAAACTCGGGCGCATGGGCGGCCGCACCATTGGGTTTTTTATGGCCACCACCGTGATGGCCCTCATGATTGGTGTCGGTCTTACCAACCTGATCAAACCCGGGGCACTGCTGTCCCAAGAAGACCGAGATATTTTATTGAGTGCGTATGGAGGGTCCACGGGCTCGACCATCGCCAACGCCGCCGGGGCACCCTCTTTCGGCGACCAGTTGATCGCCATCGTCCCAACAAACCCCATCGCCGCGCTTGCCTCCGGCGATATGCTTCAGGTCATCTTCTTTGCGACCATGCTGGGCATCGCCCTCACCTTTTTAGAGGGCGACCGCGCACAGCCCGTCATCGAACTCTTCGACCGGCTTAACGACGCCATGGTGATGCTTGTCCACATCGCGATGAAAATCGCCCCATTTGGCGTTGGGGCATTGCTATTTAAAGTAGTTGGAAACACAGGAATCAGCGTACTGTATGCGCTTAGCGTCTACGCCCTCGTGGTGCTTCTCGGCCTATTTTTACACCTGGTGTTGACCTACGGCTTCGTGGTGCGCGTTTGGGCCAAACTGCCATTTTTGGCCTTTTTGGGAGCGATCAAGGAGGCCATGGTGGTCGCTTTCTCGACCTCGAGTTCATCTGCGACCCTTCCGGTCACCAAAGCCTGCTGCGAGGACAACCTCAATGTTGGCCCTGAAACCACATCCTTTGTGCTGCCCCTCGGAGCCACAGTCAATATGGACGGCACAGCATTGTACCAAGGTGTGGCCGCCATATTCATCGCCCAAATTTACGGCATGGACCTGACCATCGGCGACCAAGTCACCATCGTGGTCTCAGCGACCTTGGCCTCGGTGGGGGCGGCTGGCGTTCCAGGCGCAGGCATGATCACCTTGGCGATGGTGCTCACCGCCATTGGCGTGCCCACAGAAGGGCTGGCCTTGATTTTGGGGGTCGACCGGATTTTGGACATGTTTAGAACCGCCACGAATGTGGTCGGCGACTCCACAGCGACCGTCTTGATGGCCCGACTCGAGGGCGATAATCTGCGCATCATGAGCGACGCAGAGGATGCTGCGGATCCAACAAAGGGCTTCCAAGGTCGGCTCGGCCAGGGGCAACAATCAGTGTCCGGGGATAAAGACGAGGGATAGAGATATTTTATGCCCCTGACCACTCCAAAAAAACCTGCCCGAGACCTCCTTTTTAGCTGGACTGACAGGCTGATCCCGCCGGAGATCAAAGAAGACCCCCTGCTGCATCTAAGGGTTCAGGTTGGGCTGTTTATGGTGGGTCCAGGGACGCTCATCTCGATGTCGATAATCATTTTTGGTGTGCTGGCGAGCGGAGGTATGGCGATTGTCTGGCTCCCTCTTGTGCTTGGGCACCTGTTGTTGTGGGCGAGTGCTTCGCTGCTCACCAAAAAGAGATGGGCAAACCATGGCCTGACATTGATCGGTGCCCTGAGCACCTTGATGGTCATCTACGCCGCATATCTTAACGGGGGTTTCTCCAACGCCAACTTGGCGTGGTTCGTCGCCATCCCAGTGATGCTCACCATGTTCACTGGGTATTCAGGCGCTCTGTTGGGCGCTGGGATGTGCTTGGCCACCTTGGTTATATTTTGGCTGCTTGAGCATGCTGGGCACGAATTCCCAGTGATGGTGGAGCAAACAAGTACCATGTGGGTGGGGGTGATGGGCTGGTGTCTTCTCACCACCACGGCCCTCTCCGTCTTTATCCACAGCCGTTTTTCAAGGACCGTGAACGCTTATCAGTCCGAAATCGACCGCCGCACAAAGATGGAACAGAGCTTGCGAAGGGCCCAACAGCGGCTGGGCTTGGCCATCATCACCGCCGAGGCAGGTGCGGAAGCCAAGGGTGCTTTTTTAGCCCAAGTCAGCCACGAGATTCGCAACCCGCTGACCGCGATCATGGGTGCCATCGATCTGCTGGAGTTGCCGGCCAGTGCCGAAGTTCGGGCCTCTCGGATCGCCCTTTTACGGCGCTCATCATCGGCGCTCTTACACCTTGTCGACGATGTTTTGGACTTTTCTAAGATTGAGTCAGGCCGAATCGAAATCAACCCGACCACCACCGACCCCGTGGCCCTCGCCGAGGAGCTTGAACGCACCTATCGGCCCATCGCCCACGAAAAGGGCATCGAATTACTCGTAGAAATCACCCCGAACCCCCCCCGAAATGTGCAAATAGATGCCCTGCGGGTGCGGCAAGTCCTGGTGAACCTGATGTCCAATGCGCTCAAGTTCACCCACGAAGGCACAGTCACCATCGAGCTTGGCACAGTTGAACTCGAATCGGGCGAACCAGCCATCATCTACGGCATAGACGACACCGGTATCGGCATCCCCCAAGAGGCCCACGCACAAATTTTTGAGCCCTACACCCAAGCCGAGCGCAGTACCACCGAGGACTATGGAGGGACTGGGCTTGGCTTGTCCATTTGCACCCGACTGGTGTCTTTGATGGGCGGCGAGTTGGGCTTTGAGAGCGATGTGGGGGAAGGGACCCGTTTTTGGTTTACCATCCCCACTCAAATGGAGACCCAAACAGCGTCGATGCTTGCCCAAGAGCCGCTCCCCCCACCCAAGACTGCCCATGTGTTGGTGATCGAAAACGATGACTTAAACCGCCAAGTCGTGGGCCAACTGCTCCGCTCTTTAGGGCACAAGGTCACCTTAGCGAGCAACGGTGAGGATGGGTTTGCCATGTACAAGGAGCAACAGCCTGATCTTGTGCTGATGGACATTCAAATGCCCGGACTCAGCGGCATACAGGCCAGCATACTCATTCGAGACTGGGAGAGCCAAACCCAGGCCGACCGGACCCCCATCTTAGCGATGACCGCCGATGTAGAGGTTCACCAGGTGGCTCGATATGGCAAAGCTGGGATGAACGACCTGCTCGGAAAACCCATTTGCCGTGAAAAACTCGACGCCGCCGTGAAAGGCTGGGCCGTCGCCCACCGGGCCTGAACCAAAATGAACGAAGAAACATATAAGCTCCACCGCAGATTCGACCGCATGGGAAGGCTGGTAGGAGACACTGCCATGTCCAAGCTATTTGGCAGTCGGGTGACCATCATTGGCCTTGGCGGGGTTGGCTCTTTCGCCGCAGAGGCCATCGCGCGAAGCGGTGTGGGTCATATTACCCTGGTGGATTTTGATTTGGTGTGTGTCACCAATGCCAACCGACAACTCCAAGCCATGCGGGGCACCATTGGCAAGCCGAAAGCCACTGTCTTGGCTGAGCGACTGCGGCTGATCAACCCCTCGGCGACCATCAAAGCGGTGCCCTTGTTTTACGATGCGCGGGTCTCAGACATGATCCTCACCCCCAACACCGACTATGTCGTGGATGCCATCGACAATGTAGAGGCCAAATGCCAACTCCTGGCTGCCTGCCGAGCGCGCAATATCCCCGTTGTCTGCTCTACCGGGGCTGCCGGGCGGTGGGA
>DBIS01000143.1 GCA_002296975.1 Deltaproteobacteria bacterium UBA796
TTGCGCTGGAGCCTTCAAAGCGAGGCATGGCCACCGCAAAGAGCGTGTCTTCGGTCGGCTTGACCTTGAGTTGGTACCGGCCATCGCCTTTGTTGCTGGGTCGTCCAAGGACCCGCGCTCCTGTGATGGAGAAGGCGGGCGGACTGTCTGAGACGGCCATGCCTTTGCTGTTTTCGACCTTGGCTGTCATGACAACCGAAGCTTGCCCCTCTGGGAAAGGAGATGGGTTTGCGCTGACAAAGGCTTTGGGCATCGAGGCGATGACCTTGAGGTTGATCGATGCAGTCTGCATTTTAGCGATCAAGACGGCCGGGTCTTTCATTGTCGCTGTCAACGGGACCGCAGTTGCTTGGTCAGGCTGAACATCGAGGGCATACACGCCAGGGCTTGCTGTCTTGGTGGCGGTGCCGAGGACAGACGCGTTCGATCGGACGGTCACAGTCGCTGTGGTCAGGGGCGCCCCAGCAGGGGTTGTTGCGACCATAAGAAGTGTATGTTTGGCCCCGACTGGAATGGAGGGTGGCTGAGGCATAAAGCTAATGCGTGGGTATTCAGGAAGGGGGAGCGGTGCGGGTACTTCAAGGGTTCGCCCATCCCGAAGGGTGCTGCGCAGAACGCCCTTTTGAACGGTCGGGTTGACCATTGCATCAAAAGACACGGTGCCAGCGGAAGAGGCTTGCACTGGCCCGTATTCGCGGGTGCCCACCACCAGAATATTTTGGCTGTTTGGGGTGGCGCCAAAAGAGAGGCTTTGCTTGGCCAGCATCGGGAATGAGGCCCAGCCATAGATTTTGCTCGGCGCTGTGGCCTCTACCGCAGATATCACAACAGTTTGAGCCTGTGGGTTTGTCTTGGGCGGTGTCCACCGTGCAGAAAAACTCCCATCTCCCAGTGCCACGGCCTCTGTGATGGCCCCGACCGAGGCCGAAACGAGAAGTCGCCTTGCCCCAATGGCTTGACCAGAAGTGCCATTGAGCTTGAGCTTGACCTGTATCGACTCTCTGCCCGGCGCCCATTCACCTGGGGTGGTGTCGACTGTGATGGCCCCTGTGGTTCGTGCGATGACTGGCGCTGAGAGCTGTACAACTTCAGCCTCTGCACCCCTGTGGCGGATGGTGAGCGTGATGGCAATATTGTCATCGGCGCTGAGTTGAGGTGGGACCCAGCTCACGGCGATCATGCCACCGGGATGGCGCTCGATGGCTTGAACCTTTCCGTGTGTGGGTTTCACCTTGACTTTGTCGGTGGCGATTAAGTGGGGCACCCAAATATGAAGGGTGACTGGCGTATGGCCGTCGGCAACCATTGGCCCTGCGGGCATCAAGTGGATTTCGCCCGCGATGGCATTCGACATCAATAGACCAAAAAGGCAAAGCAAGCGGAAGGCTCGGATCGGCATGAGGGGCTCCTGAGAGGTGCACAAATGTACACCGTCTCAAGCGTCCTTGGGTGCTTTGCTTGTGGACCCTACGGATTGCTGACATGCGCCACAACAAAAAGCCCTCCACAATGGGAGGGCTTTGAAAAACTCGCTCGGTGAGGGGCCTTAGTAGACCACTTCGTCGAGTGCCGCTTCAATGTCGGCATCTGAAATCTTGGCTTGGTTGGTCATCTTAATGATGCTGCCACGGCCGATCAGCTGCTGCGTGGGCAGGTACTGAATACCAAAGGCGCCCGCGATGTTCGCGGTGTCGCTGGCGACCGGGCTACTCAAGCCGTAGGTGCTTGCCCAAGCCTCTAGATCGACGGCTGTGCCGCCGCCCATAACGGTGACGATGAGCAAGCCATCGGCGCGGTAACGTTGGTACAGAGCTTCCAGCTCTGGTGCACTCGCGGTGCACCCGCCTCAACCAAAGCCTGCGTGTTCAATCAATACAACGTGATTGCAGAAGTCGTGAAGCTTTAACTCTTCACCGAACTGGTCGAGCAACACGGTGTCTTGAAGGACTTGTCCTTCGAGCACACCCTCACCGTCGATGTCATTTCGGCAAGCATCGATCGGCCAGCCACCTGCATATGGGTGATCAGTTGGGTCCAGTGGGTCGGTGTAGGAATTGTCCTCGACCATATCGTCGTAGCCATCGCCGTCCGAATCCTTATTATTGGGGTCGGTGCCAATCTCGATCTCTTCTGAGTCGGATAAGCCGTCGCCATCAGAATCGATGAAAGGCTCATCACCTTCGTCTCCGAAGTGGAGGTCGGCTGGGGGGCACCCCATGAGCGCCGCGGCTAAAAATGTAAATGACGAAATGGTTCGCATTAGACCCTCCTTACACAAACATTGTAGCCTCTGCGGAGTTCGGTTTGGGTTTGGTGAATGTAAAGTCTCGGAAAAGGACTCAATCTAAGCCGAAAGCATCCTCTGCAGATGCGAGGTCAGTCTCAGGTTGTTCAGGTTTTAACAGCATAAATGGACCGATCACCAGCGCATCCATATGGGTGCGCATAAAACATTGATAGGCGTCGGTGGGAGAGTTGACAATCGGTTCTCCACGAACATTCATCGAGGTGTTGATCACCACGCCGCATCCAGTTTGGCGTCGAAAGGTGTCGATCAAGTCATAATACAGGGCGTCCTGATCTCGGCTGATGGTTTGAATCCGTGCTGAGTTGTCCACGTGTGTGACCGCGGGCAAGGGGATGGCGTCGGTGTTGACCTGTGCAACGAGCAGCATGTAAGGACTCGGGCGGTCGATATCGAAATACTGCCCTGCGCAATCTTCGAGCACGGTGGGTGCGAAGGGGCGAAAACCCTCTCGGAACTTTATTTTTCGGTTGATGATATCCCGCATACCTTCCTGGCGGGCATCTCCGAGAATGCTTCGGTGGCCCAGCGCCCTTGGTCCCCACTCCAAACGCCCCTGGTACCAGCCGACCACCATGGCTTGATCGATGAGGGTGGCTGTTTTGTCCAAAAGTGGCTGGCGTTCCATTCTGTGGTAAACCGCGCCCAAAGCGTCGAGGGCATCTTGGGCTTGTTCGTCGGAGTAGCCTGGTCCCAAATAGGCGGTCTCCATTTTCCACTTTCGGGGCTTGTCTAAAAGGGCGTGCCAGGTCCACAAAGCAGCCCCCATGGCCCCACCAGCATCTCCAGCAGCAGGCTGCACAAAGAGTGCCTCGATGGGCGCTTGCCTGAGAATGTGCCCATTGGCGACACAGTTCAAGGCCACGCCGCCAGCCAAGCACAGTTTTGGGATTCCTGTGGATTCCACCGCAGATGTCGCGAGTTTGACCATCGCCTCGTTGACGATTTCTTGGACGGAGCGGGCCACATCCTTGTGGAACTGGTCCAGCGTTGGTGCCTCCATCGGCCGTGTTGGTTGACCCATGATGGCCTCAAACCGGCTGTTGTACATGCGTATGCCGTGATCAAAGTCAAAGCAGCGCATGTCCAGCCTAAACGTGCCATCGGGCCGCAGGTCGAACATCTCTTTGATATTGTCGACGTACTTGGGCTCGCCATAGGGTGCTAAACCCATCACTTTATATTCTGCTGAGTTGACCTTAAAGCCAAGGTAGGCGGTGAAGGCTGAATACAGCAAGCCAAGCGAGTGGGGAAAGCGAATCTCACCTTTGAGATCTATTTGCGTCCCTCGGCCGACGCCCCAAGTGGCTGTTGACCATTCGCCAACCCCGTCAACCGTCAGGAGGGTCGCTTCGTCAAAGCCGCTCGCATAAAATGC
>DBIS01000013.1:0-2991 GCA_002296975.1 Deltaproteobacteria bacterium UBA796
TCTGTTGGCCCCAAAGTCGGTGGTGAGCTTGGAGAGCAGGGCTTTATTGCCATTTTGGCCACCCTCGCATTGATTCTTGTTTACGTCGGCTTTCGCTTCGACTTGGCCTTTGCTCCAGGTGCGGTGCTGGCCTTGTTTCACGATGTCGCGATTGTGGTGGGTATCTTCACGATTACCGGTCATGAGTTCAACTTGCCCATGATTGGCGCGCTGTTGACCATCATTGGGTACTCGCTGAATGACACCATCGTTATTTATGACCGTATTCGCGAGAATATGACTCGGTATCGGCGGAAGGACACCGCGGAGCTTATCAACGCTTCCATCAACGAAACGCTCGGGCGGACGGTGGCGACATCGATCACCACTGCAGCGGCGATGTTGGCCTTTTTGACTCTGGGTGGTCCCGTGATTGAGACCTTCGCCTTGGCGATTTTGCTCGGTGTTATTTTTGGCACTTACTCCACCATTTGGGTCGCAAGCCCCACTATTTTGGTGATGGAAGACCTTCAGCCGACACTCTCAAGGATCTTTACGCCCGTTCAGGCCGCGATGGATGAGGCTGCCGAACAGTTGCCAGCGTCTGCCACAGAAGAGCGGCGTAAAGCCCGTGAATCAGGTCAGCCAGAATTGTAGGTTGACTGAATATACCGAATTGCCCATACAATCGTCCTTCGGGGTTGAATATGACGAAATCTGAATTGATGGAAGCGCTCGCGGACTCCCGCGGACTCTCACGGCGCACTGCCGAAGAGGTCGTAAATGTCATGTTTGACGGCATGCGCGATGCATTGCGAACGGGTGGCCGTATCGAAATTCGTGGTTTTGGGAGCTTTAAGGTTCGCCATTATAAAGGGCGAAAGGGGCGAAACCCCAAGACCGGCCAGGAGATCATCGTGAAGCCAAAGGTTTTACCCATCTTTAAGGTCAGCAAACTGATGCGTGAGCGCATCAACAAGGGCTTGGAGTAAACCATGAGCACGATTCTTTTGGCATTGGCCCTCAGCGCCAACGCGGGGACCTTGCACGTGAATGGCGCTCCAGTCGATGGGCTTCGGAGCTTTGAATTTAGCAATGTGTCGGTGAAAGTTGATGAAAATGGCGATGTGTTCATCATTGCGCCCCAATATAATGTCTCTTTCGGTGATGAGGCTGAAGCGAAAAAGAAGAAGCGTAAAAATAAGGATGTTGTGACACCGCCCAGCCCAAGTGGCGACGGACTGGTACCTGGAAACCGCTGGTGGCTGATCTCTGAAGACAATAGCACCACAGGACATGTGGTGGATGTGACCGTCAATGGCACGGTTATCACCACTTTTAAGTCTGGCGGAACGCAGATTATCATGGATGTTGGCCCCTATTTGTGGATGGGCGACAACACCATCGGGTTTACGAGCCGTGGAGAAACTCCGGGTGGGGGCGCGCTGTTTTTATACATGGGAACAGGCTCGATCGACGCAGGGCGAATTTCTCAAGATGAGCCTAAAATAAAAATGAAGCGCAATGCGACAAGTGCAGCTTTGGACACGGTTATTTACACCTTGGCCGTAGACTAAAAGCGACGACGCCCCGCGCTCATTTTTGTGCAGCCGGTTTGAGAAAGGGCGATCGCGGGATCTAAAAAGTTGGCTTTGCACGCCCGTTTATACGAGGTGGCTATCCCCCTAGAACCACGGTGGATACCGGCGTGTTTGTGATGGAGGAGATCCACGGTAAGGTGTTGACGTGGCAAGTCTGCCGCTTCCAAACTCCTCAGATTCTTCCTCCATATTTGCCCCCGAGTAAGGCCTCGGGATCGCTCCTCGCTGAAGTTCTCTTTATTTGCACTACCCCAAAGAGTTTATGGCCGCAGTACGCTCCCTCGAAAGCCCCAAGACTGGTTGTCGAACCTATGTCCTGGATACCAATGTACTCCTTTATGATCCCAACGCTCTAGAGGTGTTTGAGGACAATGACCTGGTGGTACCCATCACCGTCATCGAGGAGGTCGACCGATTCAAGAAAGACCTCAACGAAACGGGTCGCAATGCTCGGATGGTTTCCCGTCGCCTCGATGAACTACGGAAAGCTGGAAGTTTGTCGACGGGGGTGCCCCTACCGAAGGGTGGCACACTTCGGGTCGTGATTCCTACCGGGGGTGAGGGTATTCCCAGCATGTTGCAGAACAACAGCAATGACAATCAGATCATTGGTGTGGCCCACAAGCTCGCTCAGGAAGGAGAAAATGCGGAAGTCATCTTGGTCACACGCGACACCAATATGCGAATCAAGGCGGATTCTTTAGGGATTCAGGCTGAGGATTATGAGCATGCGCATATTCGTATGGATGAGTCCTTCACCGGCGTTTCAGAACTAGCGGTCAGTTCTGCAGAGATCGGGGAACTGTATAGCCCTGGTGGCTTGGCCTGGGACGATATCCACGCCTACCCACACCAGTTTTTCCTGTTGACCGCAGACAACAACCCGAGTCAGACTGGCATGGCTCGCTATGACCAAGCCAATAAAAGGTTGGTGCCTGTCGGTAAGCATCGGGAGGGGATTTGGGGGATTTTTGCCCGAAACAAGGAGCAGTTGTTCGCTCTGGATTTGCTTCTTGACGACTCAATCTCGCTGGTGACAATCGATGGTATTGCTGGGACTGGAAAGACCCTGATGGCAATCGCAGTGGGGTTGAAAAAAGTTGCGGATGAACGTGCTTTTCGTCGATTGGTGGTGTCTCGCCCTATTTTTCCACTCGGTAAAGACCTGGGGTTTTTACCCGGGGATGTGAGCGAAAAGCTAAACCCATGGATGAAACCGATATTCGACAACCTCGACTTCCTGTTGGGAGAAAATGAAGAAGATGTGCGGCGGGCAGGGGCCGCACCTTCCTATCAGGCCTTGCTCGATCAAGGGATCCTCGAGATTGAGCCGCTCACCTATATTCGGGGGCGGTCTATGCCCCGACAGTACTTGATTGTTGATGAGGCCCAAAACCTCACACCTCACGAG
>DBIS01000013.1:3311-3772 GCA_002296975.1 Deltaproteobacteria bacterium UBA796
CAAAACCTCACACCTCACGAGGTGAAGACGGTGTTGACCCGGGCGGGCGAGGGGACAAAGATTGTGCTTACTGGTGACCCCTACCAAATAGACAACCCCTATGTTGACTCGACGTCCAATGGTTTGACCTACGTTGTGGAGCGATTCAAGGAGAGCCAAGCGGCTGGGCACATCACTTTGCGCAAAGGTGAGCGATCGCAGCTCGCAGAGTTGGCCGCAACCTTGCTATAGGGGCCACATGGCAAGAAGACACAAAAAACAAGAGCCCCGACCTTTTGCCCGTGGCGGCATGGACCAACTCGAGGGACGAAATGTTGTCTTCGAGGCGCTAAGTCGAGATACACGCCGTGTTCGGCGCATGTTGATCGACGAGCGCACCCGCCCGCACCCTAAGGTTGACCGCATCTTGAGGCTCGCTCGCGAGAAGAAGGTTGAAGTGGGTCGTGTCAGCAGGGAGCGCC
>DBIS01000073.1 GCA_002296975.1 Deltaproteobacteria bacterium UBA796
GGAGCTTACAACTACACCTTCGTGTACAATATGGCCGAAGACGGCGACCTCACAGACGCCTTGGACCCCATCACCGGTGCCGGAGATGCTGAGATTCCAGTCGATGGTTGGTATGTTTCCAATGGGTTTTACGGTTGGGGCTGGGAGTAAGTCTACCCAAAACCGGAGGGGTTACACACGTGTCATGAAAGCCACAGCCCTCGCCCACCCAAATATCGCATTGATCAAATACTGGGGCAAGCACGACCGGGTGCTCAACACACCGGCGGTTCCTTCGCTTTCAGTTACCCTAGCACCCTTCAAAACTGAGACCTCGGTGACCTGGGGCACCCCCATCGACCACTTCGTGATCAATGGGGTCACAGTGGCCGGTGACGCAAGCGCGCGCGTGGCTCAGTTTTTGGACCTTATCGACCCAAAGCGTCCGCCAGTCGCCATCGAGTCCCACAACAACTTTCCGACCGCTGCGGGTCTCGCGAGCAGCTCAAGCGCCTTCGCAGCACTCGCGCTCGCCGCCTCCACAGCCGCAGGTCAAGCTTTAAATCCGACCGCCCTCAGCATCTTGGCCCGTCAAGGTTCGGGCTCTGCTTCACGCAGCGTTTGGGGTGGTTTTGTCAGTTGGACCACCGCCGACCGCGAGGATGGAACCGACTCTCACGGCCATCCCATCGCCCCAAAGGACCATTGGGATTTGGCTGTGCTTGTGGCGCTGGTCAGCGACCAAAAGAAGGCTGTGTCCTCACGAGACGGTATGAACCTCACCCAGGAGACAAGTCCTCTATTTGGTGGGTGGGAGGCGAGCGGCCCCGCAGATGTCGCCGAGGCCAAAGCCGCCATCCTCGCCAAAGACTTAAGCCGATTGGGCACGGTTATGGAGCACTCAACAATGAAGATGGTCGCCACCATGTTCTCTGCCCAACCTGCTGTAATCTACATGCAACCAGCCACGGTTGCCGTCCTTCACGCCGTCCGAGCCCTGAGGGCTAAGGGCATACCCGCCTGGGCCACCATGGACGCCGGTCCAAACGTGAAGGTGCTCACCACCCCACAGGCCGCACATCAAGTTGAGGCCACCCTCCTCCAGCATGTCAAGACAGTTCACACCCTGTCGGTGGGCGGCCCTGCCCGGTTGATATGATCACCATCGTCGCCCCCGGAAAATTGATGATCGCCGGAGAATACGCGGTACTCAATGGCGCTCCAGCCATCGTCTTGGCCGTAGACTGTGGGGTTCGCTGCGATATCGCTGTGAGCGACCACCTCCAGATTGAGACTCCCAACGGGGACGAGCGATTCGTCCGCCCACCCCTCGAAGGCCATATTGGGCATTACCGATTTTCTGCCCACAACCCCACGGATTTGCCAGACAAGCCTGGATTTGGTGGTTCGGCAGCCGCCTGTGTCGCCGCCTGTTTGGCCGCCGGCTTAGCCTCAACTGAGGCCATCGGCTTTCACAAGGCCATCCAGGGCGGGGGCTCGGGTGTCGATGTTTTGGCCAGCATAAACGGTGGCATGATTCGCGCCCAACATGGCAAGGCTACCCCTCTCTCTCCCATTCTACCCACGGTGATCTGGGCCGGAATCAGCGCCAAGACCCAGCCTCGAATCGACCACTATCTGGCACAAAAAACCGACCTTGGATTTATTGCCGCCTCGACCGAAATCGTTGACGGATTTTGCGAAGACCCAATCCATATGCTCCAAGAAAATGCCCAACTCTTAAAGCATATGGCACAAAAAATCGGGCTTCCGTACATGACCCCAACCCTTGCTGCCATCGCCAAGCTCGCCCGCGAACACGGCGGTGCGGCCAAAGCGTCCGGCGCTGGTGGCGGCGATTGCGCGATCGCCCTCTTTAATGACCCAGAGGCCGAATCTGCCTTCCAAACTGCGGCCATCGAGCGCGGCTTGACCCTCATCCCAGTCTCGATGGCAGGCCCAGCGGCCTTGTTGGGTTAAGCCGGCCCCATGAGTACAAAGCCCAATATATCTGGCCGGAAAGCAGACCACATCGACTTGTGTACCAACGCCGATGTGGGATTTCGTGCAAAGACCAACCTCTTCGACGCCGTCGACTTTATACACAACGCCCTGCCAGATTTGGCGGTGTCCGACATCGACACCACGGCCATGTTCGCCGGAAAGCACCTAAAGGCACCCTTGATCATCGCAGCAATGACCGGGGGCGTCGACCGAGCAGCGGCCATCAACCGTGACTTGGCCACCGTTGCAGAGGACCTCGGTTTTGGCTTTGCCTTCGGCTCGCAGCGGCCCATGCTCAGCGCCAAAAGTACGGCGGGGTACCAAGTTCGGGACGTCGCGCCTTCAACACTTATTTTGGGCAATATCGGCGTGGTCCAAGCCAAACAAGCAAGCACCACAGCGCTCGCAGAAATGGTCAAAATCTCAGGGGCTGACGCGCTGTGTGTCCACCTCAACCCGGCCATGGAGGTGGTTCAACCCGAAGGAGACGATGATTTCCGCGGTGGATTAGACACGATCAGCCGCCTGGTTGATACCCTCGGCGTGCCCGTCATCGTCAAAGAGACAGGCTGCGGTATCTCCAGAGCGGTTGGGGAGCGGCTCAAGGCTATCGGCGTCGAGTATATAGACACCTCTGGGGCCGGCGGCACAAGCTGGGTGGCAGTCGAAACCCAACGGGCCCAAGGCGAGAGAGCGGGTGTGGGTGACACCTTTTGGGACTGGGGCATCCCCACAGCCGCCAGTGTTGCCCAGCTATCGGGCCTAAACTTCAAAATCTGCGCCACCGGTGGAATGCAGGATGGGCTGATGATCGCCAAGGCCGTGGCACTTGGGGCCGCCGTCGGTGGTATCGCTCGGCCATTCTTACAAGCCCACGCCGCCAGCGGGATCGACGGCGTGTATGCCCTAGCAGAACGGGTCATCGCAGAGGTAAAGGTGGCCGCGCTTCTCACTGGCTCAAAGAACATGGCCGCCCTCGGCCAAGCCCCCCTCATCGTCGACACCCGACTGTTCCGGTGGCTCCCGAAGGCCTCCCCACTCGCCGCCCGACTGGAACAATAATGAACTTCCGCGATCTTCTCAATCACGTGCCAACGCCCCTCAAACAGTCAATTAAGGCCAAGGTCTACCCAAATATGATCCTTGAAGGCAATGAGGCCCCAGAGTGGACCCTCCAAGATCACGAGGACAAATGGCAACGAATGAGGAGTAAGCAGTGGACGGTGCTCATCTTTTACCCGAAAGACGACACCCCAGGCTGCACAGATCAACTCCAACAATTTCAAGCGCACCTCGACGCCTTCAAAGCCCTTGGCGTCGCGGTTTTTGGCGTCAACCCAGCAGAGGCCGAAAGCCACAAGGCCTTCGCTGAAAAGATCCAAATCGAATTTCCACTTTTGGTAGACCGGGGGGGATCCGTCGCCCGTCAGTTCAAGTGCAGCTTACCAATGCCCTATGGTGCAAAGATTATCCGCTCTGTTTACCTGATAAATCCGGAACGAAAAATCCGCTTGGCCAACCGAGGCGCCCCTTCGGTAGAGGCCATCATCCGGAGTGTTCAAGCGCTCCAACAGGCCACAAAATCAGGAATGTAGCGAGGGCCCGTTACTGGGCATCAAAAGCGGTCGACAAAAAGCGCTCCATGCTCAAGCGATGGGTAAAGTAACGCCTGGCAGACTCTGGGTTCATCTGCAGTTTCCGCAGGCCATCATCACCACCAAGGATGATGTTCAAGGTGTTCACCTGCAGACCATAGTGCTGAATATATTTACCCATGACCATGCCAAGCGCGCCCAAGTCTCGGTCGAGTTCTCCGTCTCGGACCACCACTTTTAGGTTGAAGCTGACCTGAGCCGGGATGTCATTTTTACGCCCAGTCCAACTCTCAATCTTGACCCGAACCGAGCGTACATCCACCCGGACCCTTCGGAGTTCTATCAGCAGCGCATCCTCAAATTCCGTCTCGCCCGGGATGTCCAGGATGCCCTCCATCATCTGCTCTCGGGTGGCATCTTCAAGGGTGTCATACGGAGAAACCAATGGCTCTATTTTATCAGCTATCGTGGCCTTTACAGCCGCTGTGACCAGCTCGCCATCGCCTTGGCGACGGTCTACAAAATTAGCGCCAGCATTGATATTGATGTACCAAACCCACAGCATCATCGCTCCAGCCCCCACAGCACCGATGAGTACGATCGGCCCCCATCGCACAGCCAAACCACCCGGCCCTCGCGCTGAAGCTTTTAATTTTGGCTGCCGATAACCCTCCAACTTCAAGGCATGTACGCCTTGGGTATGCGCCGGTTTTTGAGCCGGAAACGCGATGACCTTGGCGGCAGGTCGCCTGGGCTTCGCTGGATGCGTTATCACCGCCGGCGTGATCTTCGGCCGCTCTGGGGCCGAGTTGTCCGAAACAGAAGCGGGCAACTCCTCACCCACAGGCTCTACTGACGCAGCAGGAAGCTCTTGCACTTCATCAGCAGTCGGCCTCGTCGGCTGCTCTTGTGAGCTCTGGGCCACACGCGTTGGTTCAGCCTCCTGAAAAGCGTCCAAGACAGTGGCATCCGTTTCCCCAACCCATGCATCCCATACATCAACGGCGAACAAGCCTGCCAATCCAGGCGTGGCGTCAACCCGCACCCACTCCTTTTGGCCGACTTCCCTGATCTGTACAGCTCGCCCAATCTTGCCGGCACGAACGGCGCCTTCAACAGCATCCATCCCTTCGAGGGTGAACACATCATGATCGGTTTTTATCTCATAGGTGGCCATGACATTCATACTGTCCCGTCTGAGCCCATCGGTCAATCAAATCAGTGGGCCAAGATCACTTCTCGGGATAGAGAAACGACGCTCGAACCCTTGGACCGACGGGACCCACGTGGCCCCGCACGTCGGCTGAGAGGCATCGGCAACATCACCCCACCCCATAACGGCCCGATATTTGGACCGTGAGGTAGCCATGCGCCGCAAAACCGTCATTGACCTTCAGAATATGAAGGCAGCAAACGAAAAAATCGCCATGATCACCGCCTATGATGCCACGATGGCGCGATTGGTCGACTCAGCTGGGGTCGATATGGTCTTGGTTGGAGACAGCCTCGGCATGGTCATCCAGGGCGCTGAGGACACATTGAGCGTCACCCTTGACGATATGATTTACCACGGGCGGTGCGTGGCTCGGGGGCTCAAATCAGCCCACCTCACCGTCGACATGCCGTTTATGAGCTACCAGGTCAGCGCAGAACAGGCATTGACCAGCGCGGGCCGTTTGGTCCAGGAAGGGCGGGCCCAGTCGGTCAAACTGGAGGGCGGGCAACGCTCCGCCCCCGCGATCGAAAAAATCGTCGCCGCGGGCATCCCAGTAATGGGACATATCGGCCTCACCCCACAGTCGGTCAACACCCTTGGCGGTTGGCGTGTTCAAGGGCGCACCGATGATGCAGCAGCCCAATTGATGACCGACGCACTCGCTGTTCAAGATGCTGGCGCCTTCAGCGTGGTGCTGGAGATGGTCCCCACCGAGTTGGCCGCAGAGGTGTCGGCCGCACTCAACATTCCGACAATCGGCATTGGCGCTGGCCCTGATTGCGACGGCCAGGTCTTGGTATGCAACGATTTGTTGGGCCTAGATATGTCATTTTCGCCAAAGTTTCTCAGGCGTTTTGCGGAGCTCGAAAAGCCCATCACCGGTGCCTTTTCTGAGTATATAGCGGCTGTTCGCGACGGAAGCTTTCCCGCACAAGCCCACTGCTTCCACCGGAGCAACCCCACAAAAAAGGTCACTCGGCTTTACTGATGAACACCATCAGATGCTCAAACACCCTTCGCGACATGATGAGCGAGCACAAGCGTCATGGCCGATCAGTGGGTTTTGTCCCGACTATGGGCTTTCTGCACAAAGGGCACCTCAGCCTGATGAAGCGCGCGAAAGCACACTGCGACCACCTCGTTGTCTCCATCTACGTCAACCCGCTCCAATTTGGAGCCGGCGAAGACCTGGACCGCTACCCTTCTGACCCCGAAGGCGACGCAGAAAAGTGTGAAAGTGCCGGCGTTGACACCCTGTTTTGCCCAAAAACCCTATTCGCCGACAGCCATGCCACAACGGTTTCGGTCGCAGGACTAACTGCCGGCCTATGTGGAGCCAGCCGCCCAGGGCACTTCGATGGGCTCGCCACAGTCGTCGCCCGTTTATTCGGCATCGTTCAGCCCGATATCGCAGTCTTTGGCGAAAAGGACTTCCAGCAACTCGCAGTTATCCGACGCATGACGAAAGACCTGGGTATGGCCATCAACATCATGGGCGCCCCCTTAATTCGTGACACAGACGGCCTGGCGCTCAGCTCCCGCAACACAAACCTCGACCCCCTCGAACACCAACGAGCCCTCAGCCTTCACCAGGCTCTGCAATTCATCCAAACCCACCCCTCTCCTTCAGCAAAGGAACGAATACAGGCGGGCATGGCGCTACTACAAGCAGACCGGGTCGATTACTTACAAATCGTCAACCCCGTCAGCTTGCAGCCGATTCAACAAATCGATGGACCGGCACGCGTGTTGGTGGCAGCCTGGATAGGCAATACACGACTCATCGACAACATGGCGATTTAATGGATCTTTCCACCAACTTCATTCTCGCGGTCGCGGCCCTTTTGGGCCTCAATCGGCTGATCTTCCACACACCAGGCTGGGAGAATCGCCGCATGATTTTTTGGGGGCTACAAATCCTCAACTTGACTGTGATCGTCGCCCTCATCGCCATCGGGATCCCTGGATTTACAGGTGCTGCCAAGGCCATCGACTGGGTATTGGCCCTGCTGCTGGTCCACCACGTGGTCACCAACAATGGTCGCTTGATGGCAGCACTCAACAAAGCCGGGCATACTGAAACGCCAGAAGGAAGCCTAAAGCGAGAACAACTCAAGGCAGCATTGGGCCGGGGTCGCGAAGAGTAGCTTCAGCCTGTCGCTTTCACCACAGCCATCACCTCGGCTTCTTCGAGCAACCTGTTGGTGCTCTTGGCCTTGATGCGTATGGCGTCCACCAACGCATCTGTCACTTCGATATCGCGACTTTTCAGCCAATAAATAATATTGGAATCACCCGCCATATGGCCGATCTCAATCTCTTGAGAACGCCCAAACCAAGAGGCTGGAACACCCGAGTACACGCTGTCTGCCAACCAATCATCGCCTTTATTAAGGGCCTTGATCACGGCCGCGGCGTGAACACCCGTACCGGTTCGAAATGCATCCTTTCCAAACACTGGATAATTTACAGGAACAGGCCAAGCGCACGCTTTTGAGGCCAAATCTACCAACTCAGCGAGGCTGGACAAATCGCCATCGTGAATGCCCAGCAACTTTAGGTTGACCAGCATCAAGTCCAGGGGTGTATTGCCCACCCGCTCACCCATGCCCAAAACCGTCCCGTGTACCCGGTCGGCACCCGCCTCGATAGCGCTGAGTGCATTGCCAAGACCAAATCCACGGTCATTATGACCATGCCAGTCCACCCGGGTGTCGGTGCCGAAGCCACGAATGAGGTCTTTGGTGAAGTGAATCAAGTTGTAGACACCATTTGGTGTGGCATGGCCCACGGTATCGCACAAGCAAAGCCCATCAACCCCTTCTTCGATCGCAGCCTCAAAGAGACGGCGCAAGGTGCGCGGGTGAGAGCGAACGGTATCTTCGGTCACAAATGTGTTGGTGAGGCCGGCGTCTTTGCACATCCGAACAGCAGCGCGGGTGCGTTTTTCGAGCAGGTCCTCATCCCAACCCTCTGCGTACAGACGAATCGGCGAGGTCCCCAAAAAGGTCATCGCCTCGATGGGCACACCGGTTTTCTCAGCGATCTCGATGATCGGACGAATGTCATTGGTATGGGTGCGTGCGGCACACATGGCCTTGATGGATAGCCCCTCGTCCCGAATCAACTCGGCGAGTAAAATACAATCCTCGACCGCACGCGCACCAGCACCAGGCAAGCCGATGTCCACGTGGTGAACACCCGCAGCATCGAGCAAACGCACCATCTGCATTTTGGCCTCGATGGGCGGATCTGTGACGCTCGGGCACTGAATCCCGTCCCGCAAGGTTTCGTCCACATACTCCACCCGACGCATCGCTGGCGTCAGGGTGTGGCCTTCAACATTCCAATCATAAATGACTTCGTCTCTTTGTGACATCACGACTCCCTTTGGGCTTAAAATGCCTCGACGACCACTGCGATACCTTGACCACCACCGATACAGGCAGAGCCCACACCATACTTTTTACCCCGACGCTTCAACTCGTTGAGCAGATGTGTCGTGATGCGGGTGCCGGATGCAGCAAGCGGGTGACCAATGGCCACGCCGCCCGAGTTCACATTGGTGATGGCACGGTCCAAACCTAGCTCGCGCTCGCAAGCAATATATTGGGTTGAAAATGCCTCGTTGATTTCCACAAGGTCCATCTGGCCCAGGCTCATCTCCGCCCGCTTAAGCGCCTCGCGAATGGC
>DBIS01000368.1 GCA_002296975.1 Deltaproteobacteria bacterium UBA796
TGATGGGCGCCTGCCTCACCCAACTGCGTCGGGCTGCCGAGGTACTCGGCGTCGAGGCCAATGCCGTGTCGGACAACCCTTTGGTGTTCGCCGCCGAAGGCGATGTGGTTTCGGGCGGTAACTTCCATGTGCAGCCGGTGGCGATGGCCGCCGACAACATCGCCCTGGCCATCGCCGAAATGGGCGCGCTGAGCGAGCGCCGCATCTCGCGGATGATGGACAAGCACATGTCCCAGTTGCCGCCCTTCCTGGTGGAGAACGGTGGGGTCAACTCGGGCTTCATGATCGCCCAGGTCACCGCCGCCGCCAACACCACGGACTTATCTCCCCAAAGCCGGCGCCCCAGAGGTACAAATGCGAGCATATTCAGGGGTATCCACGCGAGCGCACCCAAACTAAGCCACATCGGCCAAGGTGCGAACATCCGAAATAATCCCGACACCAGCATTTCCAATATGTTGCCACCGTTGGTGTGGGCTGGGTTGTAGCCAAACGGGAAGAATTGGTTGGGGTCGAAGAGATCGAAGCGCCCCGCCATCAAGGCGCTGTGAACCTGGTGATGGAGGTAGACTCCATTGGCCCAATCATCATTATAAAAACCGACCAAGCCCCCACTGATGCCAGCGAAGTCGAAGCCCATCACAGCCATGGCCAGTCCGCACCCTAAAAGCAGTGCCTGAACTAAGCGTGGGGTATATGGTGGAAACTTGTGATGCATCGAGACTCAGTGTAGACCGCCTGATAGGCTAAAAGCGTGAAACAGGATCTCAAATTCAGCCCAAGCCGTGCGATGGTCGCCATTGGTATGGCCCTGTTGGTGCTCGGGCCCAACCTCAACACCGCGAGCACACGCCTAATTGGTGACGAAGGCCTGGACGTTTGGTCCCACGCCTGGGGCGTTCGCTGGGTCTTCAACCACCTGAGCGTCGGCGCCTTTCCATGGGATGTGGCCGGTCTGGCCCATCCACGTGGTGGCACGCTGTGGTACATCGACCCGCTCGGCGCACTGGTGTCTTTACCAGCACAAATACTCAGCGGACCGGTTTTGGCGCACAATTCCGTGCTCTTTGTCCAGATCGTCTTGGCCGCCGCCGCCGCAATGGCCTTCGCACGCGCTTTGGGTGGTCGGGGATGGATCGCCGCCGCCGCCTTGGCCACAGCGCCCACATTTTTGGCCGAAATTCACAACGGCACCGTAGAGGCGTGCTGGATCGGCCTGGTTCCCTTGGCTGGATATGCCGCCACCAAAAGCCGTGTTTGGGCGGGCGCTGCGGTCGGGCTTGCCGGGCTTGCCACCCCATATCATGGTGTTGCCGCAGCCTTGGTCGTGGGTACCATGCTGATCTTGGCCCCTCATATGCACACCCGAAAGCCCCTGCGTGGTGGCCTCAAAGACGCAGCCGTTGCAGCCCTCGTGGCCATCGCCATCGCAATGCCGGCATTTTTAGCACTCAAGGCCAATTTGGACGACCCCATGGGCATCGCCAAAAAAAGCACCGTGCTGCTCAACTTTCCGGTTTTCAAGATCAACGCCGTAGACCCCATTGCCTTCTTTCACCCTGGCGACTTTTGGACTGTGGACCTCTCAGGGCCCAACACCTCCCCCTTCAGGCGCACCCCTTATTTGGGCCTCAGCTTATTGGCGCTGGCCCTCCCGCTGTGGTTCAAAAATGCCCGCGCGCGCCTGTGGCTGATTCCCATCGCTGTCACCGCCGCCTTGGCACTCGGACCCTTCTTGTGGCATGACGGCGACTTTATCCGCACCCCTGGCGGCGACCTACTCGCTTTGCCAACCCGCGCATTATTGGGCTTGGGCGTGGCCTTAGACCACCCGCTCCGCTTTATCTCTGGTGCAGTCAGCCTATTGGCCGTATTGGCCGATGTGTCTGCGAGAAAACTGGAATACCGGGCGCCACTTCCTGGTCCGGTCTTCAGCACAGTGGTGGCAGTGCTCATTTGCTTTGAGCACCTGTGGCTTGCTCCGAATGTTTGGCCCCTAAACTCCGCTGACGGGACGATTCCCACTGTTTACGATGCCCTCGAACACGATGGTGCGGTGATCGACCTGCCTGCTGCCAGAGGCGAGAGCATCGCCACAAACCGCTACCTTTATTGGTCAGGGATTCACCGTCGCCCAATTCCTTATTCCCATAAAGTCGGCCCCGACCTACCCACCATGAACCCGGCGCTTCGCACATGGGCTGATCTCAGCCGAAATGGCCCTCGCCGCCAAAATGACCCTGGCAAGCTGCGCCCCGGAGAGCGGGTCGATCGTGGCGTCGAGGCCCTCGCAAATGACGGCTTTCGCTGGGTGGTGGTGCATCCCGAGCTCTTCGCCAACGACACCGTGAAGGCAGCGCACAATCACGCCCTCGTCGAGGCCTTGGGGCCACCGCTACAGCTTGAAGGGGCTTGGGTCTGGGAGATTAAACCTTAAGGCCGGCGAAAACATTTCTCGATGGCATCTGAGACCACCACATGGCCTTTTGCGCTCCAGTGGCCATCGTATTGCAGGTACATCTCGCCCCCTGCACGGTGAGCACGCCGCAAAGGCTCAACCAAATCACAGTAAGGAATTCGGTTGCGTTTTAGCACATCGATCACTGCGGTAGACACCGCATCCGGCGCAGCATTTTTAGGGTCAAGCCCAACCAAGGCAAAGGTGGCATCAAGGCGTTCAGTCTCAATCTGAAACGCCGGCGGGGCAACCGCCACCATCAAGGTGTCCCCACGTTCTGTCAGCAGTCGATTGAGCGCCACAAGCGCATTGCGACTCGCTGGCAATTGGACCCCCAAAATACCCGCCCCGTCATGCATAAAGAGCATCAACTCGCTCTTCCAACGGTGACGTTCAGGATGGTTTGGCCTTGCCATCGCCAAGCGCCGTCGCCACATCTGTATGCCTGCATACAATGCCGAGCGTTTGTATAAAAAACCGTGGACCACTCCCACGGGCCGCCGGGCAAGGGGCTGGCCTGGGATCATGCGCTGAGCTTGGGCCTTGACCTGGGGCCATCGCACATTATCGTGAACGTCATTCCCGACAAAAAAGGTCAGCAACACCCCATCGAGGCCCAGCTTTTCATCGAGCTGCTTGTAGCGTTCGATCACTTGGTAGCTGCCATAGCCGTCCACACCAGCGTTCAAAAACTCGATGTCCAAATCGGCACTCAAGCGGGACACAAATGTCTGGTCTTCATCCACCTGGGCCGCCATGGTGAAGGAGTCTCCTGCCGCCAAAATTCGACGTTTGGACTGTTGAGCCTCCACCTCTGGACCGCGCAAGCCATCGCTGTTGATCCGCAAGTTGACGGTGTAGCCCATGGACTTTTGAATGCCGCGAAACCCGGCAGTCGGCACCGCATAAACCTGAGCATCGGTGGTGTACAGGCCGTCCGGTGCGTTGTCTGGAGCGCTGTACAACAGATCGACCGCTGCATCGGGTTTGGCCACCCGAAACAAAGCCTCAGCCCCAATTAAGCCGACCGCGAGGCCGCCAGCGACCAGAAACAAACGCCCTGTCCAACTCCGCCGTGCCAAGCTTTTTAGCCCTCTTTGCTATCGGCTGAAGCCGCAGGTCTTTCTACCTCTCCAGTGGCCTCGTCTGCGGCCAACTCTGCCTGTTCTTCTGCCGCCTTCTCACTTTGATTGAAGATATTGCGGAAGATCAGCATGCCTATCGGTGACACCATCGCCATCAAACCGATGGCCAACCAAGCCTTATCGTGATCCGGGTAGGCCACCATATCGGCATTAAAATACCGGGTGGTGAGCTGCTCTGACATGACCGCAGCGCCCATCTTACCCAAGAAGTAAGGCAGCATGGCCAAGGCGATATACGCGCCCTCTTTGCCCCGTGGCGCAATCTCAGCAGAGAACTGCATCAAGCGAGGCGACCAGATGGCCTCGCCCACGGTGAAGACAATAATGAAGACAACCAAAGACACCACAAAGGGGTCTTGCCCGCCAACAGGAGCCTCAAGCCAGTAGTCAAAAATCCAGGTACCAAGCCATGAATTACCGATTGCAAGCGATACACTTTCGGGTAAAAAACACAGAAACACCGAGCCCGCGGAGATGGCTGTTCCCCACAACAACATGGTGTACGAGCGCACATTGATCGACAAGATCGAAATCAAGGGCACCAAGAAGATAATCATCGCAGGGTTGAGAGACCCAAAGATGCTGGCGACCGGAAAGTCTGGCCCCAAGATGCGAATGGCGTAAGTCGGGAACATCACGTGGAAGATGTAGAAGGTCAATCGCACGAAAACCAGCACACCAAGCATGCCCATGTAAATCCAAAAAGCACGCTCTTGGAAGTTCTCTTTGAGTTGAGCCACGGTGCCTTGGGTCGCGTCACGGACCGCCTTCATCACCACATCGAAAGCCCCACCAGGGCTGAACACACCGAGCCTTGAGAATCCGGCATACAAAACGCCACCGACCGCAAAGAGCGCAGCCACAGCCACCAAGGCCCACAGGTATTTTCCGACTGGGACAACATTTATGGCCCACTCATGAACCTTTGTGGTGATCATCACATAAGACACGAACGCGACAGCACCGACAGCGCCAATGCTCCGAATAAGCTCGCGGGTCATGGTCTTCTTGCGTGTTTCTACCGTGTTTTTGAGCCAGGCGATATCAGCCTCACCGTCATCTTCTGAGGCCGCTTGAAGCACCAAGCCTTTCTCGGTCATCTCCGCACCTTCACGCATCATCAAGATGGCGATAAAGTCGGGGATATTGATCAAAAATCCGACGGCGATAATGGCCTGATAAGTCGTAAACTCCATGCCCAACACTTCGACATGTCCGGTGTCGCCATAGGTTTTTCGGAACCAATCCGCAATCTCAGCGCCAATCCAAAATCCCACATTCATCATGGTGTAAAACAGACCAAAGCCGAGTGTGGCGGTCTTGAGGGTGGTGAATTTTTTGATTCCCACCTTGAGCACCGGGCCGGTGATCGCGAAACCAATCGCGAGGGGGACAAAGCCGAGCAAAGTGACAACCCAGATGTTTTGAGACATGGGGGTAAAAAAGCGGCTGGTGAGCAACATGACCGCACCGATCAGCAAGCACTTCTTAATGCCGATGGTGTCGCAGACCGAACCCACCATGATGGTGACGACCGTGAGCGCCAAGCTCCACACCGTGTAGTACATATAGGCGTTGGTATCGCCAAGAGACTGGCCATCGGCCAAGACATCATTGGATAAAAATAAGACCAAAATGGCACTGGCAGCCCCATAGGCCGAGTACTCGGTGAGCTTGGTGAAGAACATCAGGTAGAGCTCGCGCGGACTCCCACGCAACCCTGAGACGTAGGTCCAAACCATGCCGCAAAAAGCGACCAACAAGCCCAATCCAGCCATTGCCAAAAACCAATCCAAGCCGTTCGCGCCCCCGCCTTTAAGACGGGTGACGAAAGATTGGCTGGAGCGATAGTCGAGCACAGTCCATCGGGTGGCGTCGGTCCAATCCCGTTGCCGGTCGCTGATCTCCACATGGGCATCACCTTCAAGGTGCATGTACACTGGAATACCCTCACCAGCGGCGGTGCTAAAGGTCCCCATCAATTTGTAGCCGTTCGACCCTGGCAAGGCGGCGGTGGCGTTGTGCCACTCCACACGTCCAGCCTGATCCAAGCCCGCAGCGCGCATATCTGCACCAAAAACATCGGCGGTCCGCGCCTCTTGAAGCCGGGTCCCACCCAGCCCATAGGCAGCGTCGAGCTCCCCGCGAGAGACAGCCTCGACAAAGGCCGCCGCAGTCCGGGTGATCGACGATGACTTCCAATCAAACTGATTGTCCTCACCACCACCGCCACCACCGGCCATAGCCACCGAGGCGTTGAGCAATAAGGTGAGCGCGAAAACAAGGGATACGAGGCGGTTCATGGGCCCCTCCAGTAATAAATCGATTGGTCCAAATAGATGCAGCGCACGGGCTTTAATCCCTTTTCGACTGCCTTGGTCAAAAGGCCCGAAGACTGCCGCCCTAAAGAGATACTCAAGCGTCACAGCTTTGACACACTTGAGCGAACTTCGGGGAGTACATATGCCCCTCAACAGAAGACTCTTGAGTCTGGAGACTGAACCATGCGCACCATTTTACTCGCAACCATCGCCGCATTGAGTGCCTGCTCAACCCCTTCCGCGGTCGAAAAACATACTTTCGAGGCATTCAGCATCCAATCTTATGGTGACGAAAAGCCAGACAATGTCGTGCCCACCGAATCTTGGGGCAGCCAAGACAACCCAAACCTCTTCGACAATAGCTTGGTGTACAACGTCGACGAACTCCCACTGGTTGGGGAAGCTGAGAAAATTCCTTGGGCTGGCGCATACTGGCCAGTATATGAAGACAGCATCAACAGCCGATGGGACGGCAAAAATAGCCAGTCGCCGAGTGAAAAATATGCCGAGGCCTTTGGTGTCTCTGACTTCCCAGAGAAGGTCTCCAAGGACCACGGCATCGAAAAATATTCCAACCGAACCGCCTGCACTGAAGACTATGAATGCAATGATGAAATCGGCGAGGCGTGCGCCATACGCGAGGGCAAAGATTCCGGCTATTGTATCCCTACTTGGTGGGGAATCTGCCATGCGTGGGCGCCTGTTTCCATTCTGGAAAAAGAGCCAGAACAGCCGGTGACCGTCAACGGCGTTGAGTTCAAGGTCCAAGACATCAAGGCGCTCCTCACCTTGTCTTACAACCGAACCCGGTCACGTTTTGTGTCCTTGCGCTGCAATGAAGACCAGGGTGCCGACGAGATCGAATACGACGAATACGACCGGCCCACCGGATCAGACGAAGAGTGCCGGGACACAAATCCTGGCACCTACCATGTGCTGCTCACGAACTTTCTGGGCATCAAGGGCCAGTCCTTTGTTGAAGACCGCACCTTCGACGTTGAAGTGTGGAATCAACCCATCCGAGGCTACCGCATCACCCAAATGGATCCGATTGGTGTCGACCGGGCACATGAGCTTATCGGTGTTCCAGACGACGAAGAGGCTTCCGACTCCGTCGAAGCGCTCTACACATTCTCCGAGAGCGTCCAAAAGTCAGCTTGGCTCCACAAGGGACCGTACACGGTCACTGAAGGTGCAGCCGTGGCGGTTGAGATGGCCGGTGAAGTTGGCGATGCCGACCTTTATGTCCGATTTGGCTTACAACCCACCAAAGATAGCTACGACTGCCGCCCCTACGTCTCCCATTCGAACGAGTCATGTGACTTGAGCGCACAAAGCGGCGACACGGAACTGTACGTCTCGGTCTTTGGCTACAGTGACGCAGAAGTCTCCGTCGACATTATGGTGAGCAACCCCGACGCACCTCAAAATGACCAAGCCACCGAATACGAGTTCAACCGGCGGGCCGAGAGTTTTTACCACGTCAAACTTGAGGTCGACTATCTGACAGAGTCTAGCTCCAATATTGATGGGAACCTCGCCAGCGGCATCGACACCTACACCCGAGTGGACCGATACCAGTACGTGCTCGAGATCGACCGCCATAACGACATCATTGGTGGTGAATGGATTGGAAGCTCCAAAAAGAGTCACCCGGACTTTCTGTGGTTGCCCACCGAACGCTCCAACTGGCCACGACCCGCCGGTGGTTCCATGAACTGGGATTTGGTATCAGACCTCCTCGACCGCTCCTTGATCGAAGAGACACCCGACATCGAAGATGGTGCAAGCACCACCCAAATCAACGAAGAGTTCTCAATCGACGGCAATGAGTGGAAGCACTTTGGTCCCTTCGCCGTCCAAGGCACCCTCCAAGCGACGATGACCGGCACCAACGACGCTGATTTGTACGTCAACACAGACAGCCGCCCTTCGGACACCAACTACACCTGCCGCCCCTATGCGGGACACTCCAACGAGGAGTGCAGCGTCTCGGGCCCCGCCACGGTTTATGTATCAGTCAAGGGCTTCAATGATGCGAAGGTCAAACTCAGCATCACCTTTGAAGACGCTGAAAATGTTGCCGACACAGAGGCGTCAGAATCGGAAACCAGCCACCTGAACACCACTGGTACCGTCGGCTTTCAGGATATGAACCTCTACGTTCTCCCCGTCCAGGCGGGGGACAAGATCCGCATTCAAACCACAGCCGACGGTGATATCGATCTGTATGTGCGCTTTGACAACCCGCCCACCACCAACGATTACGATGCCCGTGGATACACGTCGACGGGCAACGAAAAGATTGACTTTGACGCCAACACCGACGGCATTTTGCACATCGGCGTACACGGCTATGCAGGGGGTGACTTCAGCTTGACCACCACAGATCGCTGAGCTTTGTGGCTCAGCCGGTCATCCTGAAGAAGAACAAACCGGAGAGCACCTTGTTGGCGAACAACACACGTGCATCTTGAAGCTCTGATTCCACATCGGAGTCGAGATTTTGGGCGACATATTTTTGGCGCTTGTCCGAGCCGCCACCCGGGAATCGTCTACCATCAACACAGGTGCCACAGATAAACCCTTCGTCGGTTGTATCAACTAAAATCCCAAGCCGATCGCAAGCCGATGGTGAGGGACTTGAGACTCATCAGCTTTTAATCGGACAAACCCAGTGCCCAACATGGTGGTAACTTGACCCAAGGTAATTAAAAAACCAAGCTTTGATGTATATTATAGCTCCTGTGGCTGAGAGATGAAGTGTATGAAAGCGTTGGGAACAATACAGATCCTTGATCAAGGCGTCATCGAATACGCGGTGGAGCCAGGCTTTGATGACCAAAGCATCGCCCGCTTTGGGGCGGCCTTATGTGAGTCCGTTACCACCGTTAAACAGCTCGGTAAGCCGGCATTGTTGCTGATCGATCTCACCGGGGTCACCCGTGAGCCCACCCTGGCTGAGCTTGCTCAAATCACAGCCATCTTGAAGCGGTGCGGCATCGCCCGGTTTTCTGTGTATGGCACCTCAGGCCGCATCAGGTACGCGGTCAACACCGTTTCAATGCTGACACGAATGAACGGGGGCGTTTTTTCAGATCGCAAAACCGCGCTGCAACACTTGCATGGCTTTTCTGGTCCCAACACCCCACCAACCATATTCTCAGATCCACCCAAAAACGGTACATCCTTTTAGCCTCAGCGAAGCTCCAGCATCTTCATTTTATAATGCAAGGTGCTTCGCGCCAACCCAAGCTCTCGGGCCGCTGCACTTCGATTGCCATCGTGTTTACCGAGGACCGCCTGAATATATGTCCGCTCGGCGTCCTTTAGTGTGCCGGTCGAGGGCAACTCCACCACAACACCAGGCCCATCGTTGATCACGTGAAACTGCAAGGCGCGCTTGTCGATGCGGGCTCCCCCCATCACGTAGGCACGGGTGAGCACATTTCGAAGCTCCCGGACATTTCCTGGCCACCGGTGGGCAGCCAACACGCCCAAGGCGTCATCGGTAATATGAGCCTCTGGGTGGAGGGTCTTACAAATCAAGGCCGCGAGCATGGGGATGTCTTTTGGTCGTTCTCGAAGAGCTGGTAGCTCAACGCTGAGCACATTTAGCCGAAAGAATAGGTCCTCTCGAAAGCGACCCTCCCGCACCTCTTTCTCCAAATTCCGGTTGGTGGCAGCCAGCACCCGAACATCTGGGTACTCGACATCGTTGCTCCCGACCCGGCGAATCTCTCCTCCCTCCAAGGCCCGCAACAGCTTGGCTTGGGCATCCGCACTCAACTCTCCCACCTCATCCAAAAATAGAGTACCGCCATCCGCGGCGTGGAAAGCGCCATCTTTGCGGGAGCTCGCATCGGTGAAGGCCCCTTTTTCGTGACCAAAAAGTTCTGACTCGAACAAGTTCGATGCGATGGCGCCGCAATTGACGGCAACAAACCGTCCAGTTGCACGCATGCTGTGCTCGTGAATGCCGCGGGCTGCCAATTCCTTTCCAGTGCCGCTTTCGCCCGAAATCAGCACTGGGTAATGATGGGCAGCCATCCGACGCAACACGCCGAATACCGAGAGCATCAGCTTACACTCGCCGACCATCTCGCCAAAGGTCTTAGCAAAAGGCACTTCTTCGTCGATTGAGCGTTCGACCCGAAGCAGGTTGGCGCCCAAACTCAGGGTCTCATCCGCATAAAGCGGTGTGATCATCCGAACCCGTTGGCCATCGATAAAGGCTGCACCCTTTCCAGGCTCGACCATGACCCGCCCTCGGGAAACCCGTAAAAAACAATGATCATCCATGAGGGAATCATCTCGAAACCGCACATCAGATCGAGCGCGCCCCACACTCATTCGGCTCTTTTTAAGCACCTTTTTTGAGCCCTCATCTGGACCGGATACCACAACCAAGCAAGCGTGCTCAACCACCAACACATCGGTGCTTGTATCGACCACAAGCTCAAACCCACGGTCAGGAATAGACTCTGCTGTGGGCCCAGCCACATTGTTTTCGGTTTTCAACACCACCCGGTATCCACCGATGCCTATCTCTGATCCATCGGACAAGCCGCTGCGTTTGACCGGTGCACCATCCACGGTGACGCCATGACGAGAGCGATCCACAACCTCGAAACCATCGTCACGCTGCAACACAAAACAATGGGTTCTGCTGATCATCTCTCCAGGGAGAGCCACATCACAGCTATCCGCACGACCGATCGAGGTCCGACTGGAGGACAACCGATATTCGATCAACAACTCATCTCCGCGAAAAAATAACAGCTGTGCCATCTCAACCTCCTCACCCGTGGTGTCGAGGATACTCTAAGCAGGAACCGTGCCAAACCCAGCAAGCAAAAATAAACACCTTTCATCCTGTGAATTTGCTTGAAAATACGCACCCAAACCAAGCGCACAGATCGTCCAGTTATCGGACAGGTGTCGAATACCGGTCACCCTCGCTTGGGCCTACCTTCGCTGCCTTTTGGATGCACCCTGAGCGCGTTCTTCGGGGGGCGGATCGGTTTTTTCGGGGTACATATCGTGCACCCACGCTCGGAAAGCCTCAAACTGTCCGTTCTCGATCGCCACGCGCATCCGGGCCATAAAGCTCGCGTACCAAGTCAAATTGTGAATCGTTGTCAGCGACGCCGCCAAAATTTCACCCACCCGAAAAAGATGGTGTAAATACGCACGGGTAAAACGGGTACACGTGTAGCAGGTGCAGGATGTGTCTGGCGGGTACATATCGTTGCGGAAACGCTTGTCTGTGATCCGAAGACGACCCTTGTCGGTATAAAACATGCCCGACCGACTGTGGCGGGTAGCGATGACGCAATCGAACATATCAATGCCACGGGCAACCCCCTCCACCAGGTCGAGAGGCCGGCCAACACCCATTAAATAGCGAGGCGCATTCCTCGGCATGGGGTCGACCGCATAATCGAGAACTTCGCACATCTTTTTGTGGCCTTCGCCCACACTCAACCCGCCCAGGGCGTACCCATCGAAGCCGATTTCTGTGATTTGACGCGCACATTGCCGGCGAAGCTTGGGCCAAAACCCACCTTGGATAATCCCAAATAAAGCTTGATCTTCACGGGTGTGGGCCTGCTTGCAGCGGACCGCCCAACGCGCAGTGCGCTCAAAACTCTTGATGGCCTCAGACTTTTCTGTACCAAAAGCCAGGCATTCATCAAAGTTCATCGCGATGTCAGCACCCAATTTTTGCTGAATCTCCATCGAGTTTTCTGGTGACAAGAAAGTCTTCTTTCCGTCCACCTCATAGTTAAACGTGACCCCTTCTTCGTTAATTTGAGTCTTTTTCAGCGAAAAGACCTGAAAACCACCCGAATCTGTGAGGATCGGTAATTGCACGTCCATCATCTTGTGAAGCCCACCATGTTTGGCCACCAAATGCTCGCCGGGCCGCTGTGACAGATGGTAGGTGTTCGCCAGAATTATCTGTGAGCCCGTCGATGAAAGGTGGAGAGGAGACAAGGAGCGAATGGCCCCTTGTGTCCCGACTGGCATAAAAACAGGGGTCTTAATTTCCCCATGAGGGGTCACCAATGTCGCAGCCCGGGCCCCCCCATCGGTAGCGGAGATTGAAAAAGGTAAGTGATTCATGTCATGGACCTAATTCCGATTTCTTCACCGCGGGCAAAATGGCATTACATTGACTCAGTACCCAGGAGCCCTCAGCCGTGGCACTCTCTAAAAATAGGCCCACCCCGTTTCAGCCAACCACCCGTTTGGGGGCGCACTACGCGATCGAAGGCTTGGTACGCTTGGGCCAAGGGCGCATGTTTTACCTCGCCAACGACAACCGCCCAGACCAGCCCCACCGTCGGTGCATCGCTTGTGGTGCAGAGGACAATCCTCGTGCAGAGGAACACTGTGTCCGGTGTGGAGAGGCCCTGAAACCCCAACGCTTTATGGTGGCCGCACGCTGGGACACCGAACTTTTTGAGCCCTATGAAGCCCTCCAAGGACTAAAGCTGAGCCATCCAGGGATGGTTCCCGTCATCGACACATTTAGAATGGACGGGGTTTTGTGCAGCGTCAGTTTGTGGGACAACGAAACATTGATGGTCGACGAGGGTGCGCCCATCGCCCGAGATTTAATGATAAAACTCGCCCTCCGGGGGGTCGGTCTGTTGGCTTTTATGCAAACCAACGGCGTCGAGATTGCACCGCTAACCTTGGCCAACTTCATCCAAGACAAGTCTGGCGAATACAAGTTTTTTGACATCGAGGTGCTGCAAGTCCAAGACGGCCCCTTAGCAGCCCCACAATGCCAAACCGGTATTGAAGGCTTGGCTCGGGCCCTCACACGCTTCGCATCGATTCACGATCTTGAACTAAAAAATGTCCTCGATGGTGCCATCAATGGCCGCTACCCCACACCTTTGACCTTTGGGCGAGCCCTCGTCGAAGCCAGCAAAACCCCGCCCAAAACCAACACAGCCCACATCGCCGCAGCAATGACCGATGTGGGGCTTCAAAGGGTGCTCAACGAGGATAATTGGGGCTGGATACAGCTATCAGAAGATGTACTCCTTTATGTCGCAGCAGACGGCATGGGTGGCCACGAGGCCGGCGAAGTCGCAAGCAGAATGGCGGTAGATACCATCTGCCGTGTGGCCACCGAACGTTTCGAACAGCTCGGAAATATCACCGCTGAAACCCTTGAAAACATCCTCGACGAAGCATTTCAGGCGGCCAACAACGGTATCAAATCGCACTCCGAAAACCTGGGAAACGACATGGGGACCACCATGGTTGCCTCCCTGATCTACAAAAATAGTTTGGCCTTGGTCGCCAATGTGGGTGACTCTCGGGGCTACCTCATGCGAGATGCAGTCCTACACCAGATCACCCGCGACCATAGCTTGGTGTCCCGAATGGTAGAGCAAGGCCGAATCTCCGCTCAAGAGGCACGCAACCACCCTCACTCCAATATCTTATTGAGAACTGTTGGTACCGAGCGCGATGTCGAGATCGATATTTTCACTGTCGAACTGGAAAAAGGGGACCGCTTATTGCTTTGCTCTGATGGGCTTTGGGGCGAGATCGAAGATGAAGATATCGAGGCCATCCTCAACCATTACCAAGACCCAAGGGTGGTCTGTCGGGAAATGATTCGCGCTGCCCATCATGGCGGCGGCCGCGACAACATTACCGTGGTCATGGCTGAGATCCCTTAAAGCCCCACCTCATCCGCCCATGCTAAAACTCCCCACCCTGGTTCAAGACGTTTGCACAGCGGTCGCGATTGCCGGCGGTCGAGCATGGCTGGTGGGCGGTGTGGTCCGAGACCATCTCATGGGCCTTCCACCCAAAGACTTTGATATCGAAGTCCACGGCCTCCCCGCGCGCCAGCTTCTGACAGTCCTCAAAACAATGGGCTCGGTCAACGAAATAGGGCGTAACTTTGGCGTTTTCAAATTGGTCCGTGGCGAAGTCGATTGCGATATCTCCATCCCTCGGAAAGACAGCCAAACCGGGACCTCTCACAAGGACATCATCGTAGAGGGCGACCCATTCATGGGAATTGAGGCCGCCGCGCGACGCCGGGACTTGACCATCAACGCCATCGCCCTAGACCCCCTCACCGGGGAAATCGCAGACCCTTTCGGTGGCGCCAAAGACATCGCGGCCAAAAGGCTAAACGCAGTCGACCCCGTCACTTTCGCCGAAGACCCACTGCGCGCCTTGCGGGTGGTACAATTTTCGGCGCGTTTCGAGTTTTCAATCAGCAAGCAGCTTTCAGACCTGTGTACCCACGCTAATTTACAAGCACTGCCCCCTGAACGGGTCTGGGGAGAGCTAGAAAAACTGCTGCTGATGGCCCCGAAGCCAGGCCGTGGCTGGGCCCTCCTGGAGCAGTTTAAAATCATCGAAAAACGCCTACCAGAGCTTCAAGCCCTCCCCATTGACCCTGTCATTACGGCCTTGAACCGTGCAGCCATCCAAAGGACAAAGGTCAGTGGATTGGGCAGGAAGCTCGTATTGATGCTGGCCGTGGCACTTCACCGAGCAGATGAGGCCCAAGCAACTGCGACATTAGACAGGCTCAACGTCCATCGCAGCCACAACACCCCCGTGCGAGCCCGCGTGTTGGAGATGCTCGAGCATTGGGCCACACTGAGCGCAGCAGCAGACGATACCACCCTCCGCAAACTCGCCGAAAAAACCGAGGTCATGCTCCTTGCAGAGGTGGCTTCAGCCATCACAGACACCGACGCACCCGCCAAAAACCTAAACCGAGCCTCACAGCTCGGCGTGGCCACCACCCCATTACCCACTTTGGTACACGGGCGAGACCTCAGCACCCTCGGCGTTGAACCCGGACCGGAGATGGGAAAACTCCTGCGCCGTGTACGAGAGGCACAACTTCGAGGTGAGTTTAGCGACAAAGCCTCGGCACTCCACTGGCTTGCACACGAGCCAAAATGAGCGGCTTAATTTGGACATCTTGGCTGAGCACCGCCCTCGCTGCACCCCAAATTGAAGTCCGGGGCCACCACCAATCTCCCGCCGGCCAGGCCATTCACCTCAGAATTCAGGTCAGCAATACCGAGATCGAGGCCATAGAATATCCAGACCTGACAAACCGCCCATGGCTGGTTCACTTCAACACCACCGACCCTGCTGGTGTCCGGCGGACCCTATTCGTCTCTGCTCCAAAATCAGACACAGGCGGCCAGTGGAAGATTAAAAAAGGCGAGCGTAAAGCGGTCGTATTTTCAATCCCGACAAGCGAAAACTGGACCGTGGGTAAGGCACACATCGAAACCACCATCAATGGTGTGTCGGTGGGCACACAGGACATCATGGTCTTCGACTTGCACCCAAACCACCTCGACCACGGCCAACAGCCCATCGATCAAGTTGGACCATCTAGCATCAGTCTGGCCACCGTTTACAGCGATGGGGGTTCTGACCTGTGGTTTATGGGCACCGACCACACTTCTTTCGTGACGAGGGCAGCGGGCCATATTCTCCCTCAACTCTCCGTCTCTCGCGCCGAACGCAGCAGAGGACCATGGTTGACCTGGACTGGAGCCAATGGGAAAATTTGGGCAGTTTTGGCCAAAAAGCACGACGCGAAGCCGTGGCTCTTGCGCCTACCCTGGCCGAAAGTCCAACGATGCGGGCGCCCGGCCACCGATGGCAAGGGAAAGCTTATTCAGCCCATCTGTGTCGAAGGCCCAAAACAAATCACCACCAAACTCGTGGCTGCGATTATGGGCCAAAGCGGCCGCGTCCACACCCAAGCCATCGTGCAATTCAAACCACGCCAAGTCCTGACCCATGTCGATGCATCTGGGCAGACGAGCTTCATCTTGTCTCGACCCAACGCTGTTGACCTCGCCTCGATAAACACCGATAGCGCCTCCAAACGACCGGCAAAGCTCCGTCGCCTTTGGCGGGCAAAGCCCAATGAAGAACTCTGCGAGGCCAAGCTTGTCATGTCTTCTCGCCCCGTGCCTGAACCCGCGGTTCAGCTTCTACTTTGCGCAGACACCTCGCCGATAATCATCAAATTGGCTCAACGATAAATTAAAAAAGGGCGAACCAAATAGTTCGCCCTCCTCAAAATCTTGAGTTGATGTCTCAGATACCGGGACCAGGGCCACCGCCACCAGCGCCACTTTCGATCTCCAACTCGCCCTCTTCATCGCAGCATAGCCCTGTTGAGCCACACCACTCGTCCCGAGTCGCGGGCGCCTGGTCTACCTCAAAGATGTCCTCACAGAGGCCATTTTCAATATTGCCTTCGTCGCCACACATCTCTGGGTTGGCACAGCAGAAGCTGCCGAGCTGCCCAGCACATTGCGCAGCCTCAAGCCGATCTGTACAGGCCCGAGGAGCACCGGCTGAGGACAAGGATTCGGTGCGTATAAAGCACTCCGAGGTATCCACGCGAGGACAACGCTCGTTCATCACAGTCACACCAAAGGACAACACGCCATCATCGAGGGGAACAGAGAAGGTTTCGAGAACTACTGTGAACTCAACCCCTTCTTGCTGATCGGTATCGATGGTGCAGTATTCTGTGGTGCCTCTGCCCGAGTGGGCATCCGTCATGCCCTGAGATGAACCTGTTTGAAAGCACTCACCGTATTGAATCTCTACGACTTCGCCTTTTGAATCGGTGTAAAAGCCCCTGAAATCGCCAATCTCAACGCCAGGTGAGCCAGTGTAGTAGCTGCTCATCCCCGCGAAGATGTCCAGGTCACCATCGTCATCGAAGTGATCTGGGTAGGCGAATTGATCCACACGGTTTGCGGGTGCGATCGATTGACTCCAAAATACGGTCTCGGGATCGACGATGACGCAGACGTCCTCTCCGGTACCGATGAAGGTGAAGGTCGCCCCACCTTGAGTAAGCTCTGGCGAGCGTCCGAGCTGACCATAATAATATGGCTTTGCGTCCCGATTGTGGTCGGCTTCTGGGTCGCTGTTGAAGATGCCGCAGTCCAAGGTACCGTGAGCGGTGTACCACTCAAGACGCTCAGCTGAAGTCATACCATTGACCGCCTCTTCGAGTTCAGGGCAAGCGCTGAACTCATATCCCTCAGCGATGCCTGCCTCGGCAGCATCGGCAGCGCCCACCAACAAAGCTGTTTCGTTATCGAGATTTGGCATGATATGAGCCAAAGTCCCACGTTGTTTATCGATAAAAAAGTTGAGTGTGTCGCCATCGACGACCTCAAGTTCTCCAATCTCGATCACGCCAGGAAAGGCGTCTGAAGGCTCTGGGATCAAGCCCTTGGCGTTCCGGTCACAACCAGAAAGCCCGCCCAAAAAGATTACACTTAACATTCCAAGCATGGTCTAGTCCTCGTGCGGATGTATGAAGTCGATGGTAAACTCAGCGTCTGGGTCTGTGATGGTCACAGGCTCAGCGACCCAGTCACCTTGATCAATGTAGATACCTGGGTAGTTCAACAAGTCGGGGTAGCTGGAGCCTTCCATAAACTGTTCCGTGTACCGATAATAAGACGAACCCTCTTCAGGGTTGCAGCTCGCAAAGGCATAGCGCACTGAAGGCATATCCACCCAACCCCAAAGCTCCATATCTTCGACATACAAGGAATGAGGTATGGTGACGTCGGCGACGTAAAAATCGCCCTCCAGCCGGAAATAAGGCTTGAAGTAAGGGAGAACATCCTCTTGAGGATCGCCGTCGACGAAGGACAGTTCATCGTCTGACGTGACGTACTCTGTGGTGTAGCAATGCTCCTGATAGGTTGCCCCTGCGGTGACCTCAGCCCCATCAGGTGCCAACACCGGTTCTTGCACAACATCAGAGAAGAAATCAAGGATCTCTTGGTAGTCTGTGTACCGGCCTGTGACCACTTTGCATCGCAGTTGCTCATAGCAAGCATAATCAAAGCGACCCACTGTGGTACCACCATAAGGATAGGTATCTCCAGGACGATCAGAGTCGAGGATAGGGCCCATCTCGGGGTGGGGGTATGCGTAATCGCCGTCCACAACCGAAGGGAATCCACCCAGATAAACCGGGCCTAACAAGCCCATTTGACCGGTGATATTCAAGACCGGGTTGCCCTCTTCATCGAGGGTGAAACCATCCTCCATGATGGGCGTGCCGTCGGAATCGATCAACTTGAGCGACTCCAAGGCCTCTAACGGAATGCGAACCACCCCTGTGATGTCGCGCTCTAGAATGCCCTCATCAAAGGCAGCACAACCGCCAAAGCTAAGACCAAAAAAACTGAGTAAAGTAAGGTATTTTGTCATTTTAGAACTCGTACCGTGCGCCGAGCATAAGCTCGACTGGGCTCTGGCGTCCCTGGATTATCCACCGGTTATCACCGGAAATAGAGGCGTAGTCACCCTGACGATTGTTGAAGAGGTTGTAGATTTCGGCCACGGCCCACAGCTTGCCCTTGCGGACGGGTACTGCTTGGTCGACCTTGAAGTTCACACTCCACCAGTCTTCTTCGCGGGCATAGGTTCCAGCTGTTTGCTTAAGCATCGACGAACCGTTGAAGTAACCACCACTGTAGTAGCGACTCTTGGGGTTTCCACTCTCGTAAAAGACCACACCACCGAGTCGCGTCGTCCAAGGGTCATCCGGAATATCCCAAGAGAAGCCGGCAGAAACATCGTGCCGAACATCGGTGAATAGGTTGGAGTCGATGAAGTGTTTGACCTGTGGCGACACCGCCAACACCGATGAGGGTGAGCTCATCACAGTGCCTCGAGAATAGGTCAGAGAATAGTTGGCCTGCAGTGCCCAACGGTCAGCCATATTTCGTTGCAAACCGACGTCGGTACGGAAATAGTTCCGCTGTCCGATGTTTGGACTCCGCAAGCGAAGGCGACTCTCGAAGCTGCCGTCCCGAGAACCCAAGACGTTGTAGCCGTCTTCATCCCAAATCAGGTTGAGGTCGTCTGCGGTCCATAGATTCCGAGTGAACTTACCGGTGAAGTAAAGCTGCATCGCCACATCTTGAATGAGCTCGCGCTCACCACCCACACTGAACTCATCGGAGTACGGTGCAGTGACGTTTTTGGCCATCGTCCGGTTGCTTTCATTCGGGATGTAATAGTAGTTGTTGGAAGCTGGAGACTCAAACTCACCGAAATACTCACCCAAGTTGAGCTTCATCCCTGAGCCAGACTTGGACATAAAGCTGGCGACCTCAAGACGCCCTGTGGCGTTGAAGCGGCCCGCACTACCCACAACCTTTGTCTTGCCGTTGGACCATGGATCCCAAATGACGCTGAAGCGGGGGCCCCAGAGACCGACATCGATAATCTTTTCGCCCACATCGTTGCGAAGCACCGACTTGTCGTAGCGAGAGCCGAAGCGGAACGTCAGATTGTCGATGGGCTTGTCGACA
>DBIS01000403.1 GCA_002296975.1 Deltaproteobacteria bacterium UBA796
GTCCCCCAAGGCCCCCAAGGCAGAAACCGCGCCCACCACCGAGGCCAAGAGTCCAGCAAAGAGAAAGCGTCCACCCTTAACAGACGACCAACTCAAAGCGGCTCACCGCAAGCGCATCGGGCGAGATTTTTACTCATTCCTTGGCCTGCCCCCAGGGTCGCCAGTCCACGCCATCGATCGAAAATGCAAGGGCTTGGCCCGACGTTGGCGCACCCCAGGGAAATTACGAGAGGTCCCTCCCGACGTCACTGAGAAGGTCAATGATTTATTGGCTGGAGTTCAGCTGGTTTGGCGAACCCTCACCGATGAAAAACACCGTGCAGAGTACGACAAACGCCACGCGCAAGGCAGAGCACCCAAAGTTGGCGACCTCCGAAAAACTGGACCTAGCAACGAACCGTCCAAGGCTACCAAGCCCTCGACTAAAGGTCCCACAATACATCCAAACCACAAAAAAGCACGCACCCTGATCGGGACTGGCCAGCACAAGCTAGCCCTGAGTTTGCTCAAGGAACTGCGGGTGGATGACCCCTCAAACCCAGACATTATGGCCGACCTCGGCTGGGCGACATGGAATATCCAAGGAACCAAAAATGGCGATGCGGAAGAATTCCTAAAGCTGGCCCTTACCTTTGATGACCGCCATCTCTTTGGCCTGGAATACCTGGCGAAGTTGATGGTGGAGAAGAACGAGGTCGACACCGCACGCATGCTTGTGGCTCGGCTTCTTAAGCTCAACCCAGCATCGAGTTGGGCTAAAAAGGCGATTAAAAACCTTGGAAGGGGTGACTCATGAGCAAGCCACTTCAAATCTTGGTTCTCGATGAGCACGAAGACGTCAAAGCCTATTTTGGGTCCGCGTTTCCGAAAATACCGATTGAGGTGCTGACGGTGTCCGCACCAAACGACCTCCTGACTCGCGCTACCAGCCATGCGCCCATTTTGATTTTCATTGACGGTGACACCCCAGAAAAAGCCGCAATCGTCCAAACCCTAAAGGCTCAATCCACGACCATGGATATTCCCATCGTGGTGATGAGTTCGGGAAACAGCACCGATGCGCTTATCGACCTTTGGTTCGCATTGTCGCCACCAGATTTTTGCGTCCAGCGCCCTCTTATTGATGGGTTCCTAAACAGCCATCTTCAGGAAGTTTTTGAGGGAAAACAGGCCTCAGATAAGCCTAAAAAGAAAAAATCTGCCACCCCAGCTGCCCCGAATGCAACTGATGGGCACTTGGTGAAGGCGCTCACCGACCAAATCGCCGCCATGGACGAAGAACTCAAAACGTTGCGGGCAACAGCGACTGCCGCAGAAGAGGCGCCCGATGTGGCAGCCGAAATCGCTGCAGTTCAAGCTGAGGCCGATACGGTGCTCAGTGACCGGGACCAGCAAATTGCTGAGCTCGAAACATCGGTCGCCAAGCGCAATGAAGAGTCAGAAGCACTTAAACAGCGCATCGACGAGATGGAATCTGCCCGATCTGCCGAGGCTGAGGCCGCACAGGAAAAGGCGGACCAAGATGCAGCAACGGCAAAAGCCCAAGCCAGTAACGCCAGCCAAGAGGCGAGTTCTGCCCAAGAACGTGCATCATCTGCCCGGGCAGCCCTTGAGCAAGCCAACGCTGATGGGGAATCAGCCAAAGCGCAACTGGAGACTGCACACGAGCTTGTGGCGCAACTCCAAGGCGCCCTGGATGCCGCCCAGACCGACCGAGACGCCTCACGTGCAGAAACCGACGCCGCCCACAGTGAACGGGATGCAGCCCAGGGCCGAATTGAAGAAGCCGACGCGCGTGCCGAATCTGCGAGACAATCGACCGTAGCCGAGAAGTCCCGTGCCCAAGAGACTGAAGCATTGCTCAGTTCAGCGAAAGCTCAGGCAGAGGACGCCCAACGTGAAGCCGACGGCCTCCGCGCAACATTGACTCAAAGCCAAGTCACCATCGATATGGCCCAGCAAGCGGCGACTGTGGCCCAACAGGCCGCGGCAGCGACCCAGGCAATGGCAGGGCAAACACGGAGCGCACTACAAGCCGCCCAAACCGACGCCGAACAGGCACGCCGGCAACGAGAGGAGACCGCTGCAGACTTGGCGCAAGCTCAAGGTGCACTCGACAGCGCAAAAGCAGAGGCCAACGCCTCACGCAATGCCCTCGAAGCCTTGGGAGCAGACAACGAACAGACCCAGTCCGCCCTCGATGCCGCGGAGATGTCCATCAGCGAAATGGAAGCAGGACTGCAGGCGCTGTCCGATACAGCAGCTGCAGCGACGGACCAAGTTCTCGAAATGGAAGCGGCTGCCCGGGCTGCACAAACCGCCTTAAATGAGTCGACCGAACGCGAAAATGCCACGCAAGAGGCCTACAACAGCGCCCAAGCCGAGGCTGAGCTCACGCGCACTGAACTCCAAACACTTCAAGAGCAAACACAAAACGAGCACGCCGAGTTCACCGAGCGTGTTGAACAGGCCCGGCACAGCATGGCGCAAGCCCAGGCAGAGGTCGAACAGGCCCACACTCAGGCCCGCGCCGATATTGAGAGTGCCCAGGCCACCGCTGGAGAGGCCTTGGCTGCCGCCGAGCAGTTGGCGGCCCAAGCCCGCGCCGATCTCTCTGGAGAGTTGCTCCAGCTTCAAAATCGGGCCCAAGTCGCTGAAGACGATTTGGCCCAACAACGCCAACGCATAAACGATGCGCGGGAACACGCCGAAGGGCTTGAAGACACACTCGCAACTGCCCAAGAAGCCGCCGAGCAAACCACAGCCGTCTTGAACGAGACCCAAGAGCGCTTGACCCTGGCACAAACACAGGTCCAGGCGCTCTCCGCCGACGCTCAAGCACATGGTGCAACCCTCGAGGCCGAAAAGGCCGAATCGGAAGCTGCCCGCCTGCTCCTCAC
>DBIS01000002.1 GCA_002296975.1 Deltaproteobacteria bacterium UBA796
CCAAAGGCTGAGCGAAAACCATATTGCCGATAATAAGCACCACCCATATCCATCATCAAACGCTTGGATAACGCATAGGGTCCATTGGTTGGCTCTGGGTAACCGGCCCAAAGATCGGCCTCCTTAAACGGCACAGGGGGTGTTCTCGGATAAGCACAGGTACTCGATGCACCCACAAAACGCTTGGCACCGCATCGATGGGCTGCGTCCAAAACGTGGAGGTTGATCAAAGCATTGTCGCGCCCCGACTCGACCGGGTGTTCACGCATCCAGCCAATGCCTCCACCCACAACTGCACAATGAAAGACAACCGTGGGCTTAATGGACCCAAAAAGCTGGTGGGTAGCCGATGGGTCGGTCAAGTCGGCTTCTGCACGGCCCACACCGACTGGGTCAGCCCCAAGCACCTTTAGTCGCGCCATGAGATGCCCCCCAAGAAAACCTCGGGCACCGGTCACCAAAACCCGGGTGTTTTCCCACATAGGGCTCAGACATTTCCGTATGGGTTGCGAACCTCAAGCAGTGGCAAGCCATGGACAAGCTCTGCCAGCCCGGCGTCGATATCCACGCTCATCTCAAAGCCTGTCTCACGAATACGCGAGTAGTCCACCTCATAATCTCGCCGATCTTCGTCTTGACAGAACTCTGCGAAGTACACCAAAAAATCGATCCGCTCCTTGAGCATATTGACGATATCTTCTTTGGTGAAATTCAAGCTCTCATGACCCACATTGTAGATTTTATGCTTGAGAGCATCGAAGTTTTCGATCATATGGGTCATCGCCCGACCCACATCCACCACATGAATAAATGTACGGCGGAAGTGCTTTTCGTAGACAACCAGATATTTTTGATGAATCGCCTGCCAGCAAAAATCATTGATCATCAGGTCAAGACGCGGACGCGGTGAGAGTCCGTATGCGGTCGCAAAGCGCAAGCCCACTGAGTTTTTGACCGACAAACAAAGCGCTTCAGCCTCGGTTTTAAGCCGACCATAATGACTCAAAGGATTGAGCGGGGTGTCTTCGGTGCAGATGCCCACAACCTCACCGTAGTTGCTCCCGGTCGACCCAAAAATAAGTTTGGCATCCGGTGGCATGGTCGCGATCACATTCTCGGTACCGCCCAGATTGACCTGCTCAGCCAGGACCGGCATTTTTTTGCACAGAGGATAGCCAACCAAACCTGCAAGATGAACGATGGCCTCGACCCCATCCATCTCTTTGCGCAAGGCTTCGCGGTCGCAAACATCGACATTGGCATAGCTAAAGTTTGGCTCGATGAACAATGGCAGCAAAGACTCACCACCAAACATCAGGTTGTCGACAACATGTACCCGATGTCCTCGGGACAACAATTGACGCACCAGCACGCTACCCACGTACCCTGCACCACCAGTGACTAAAATCTTCATAAGCTTCAGCATATCCGCGTTTGGCGGTGCGGTACAGCTATCTAAAGGCCTGCTTCAAGCCTTCGACCAAACGATCGAGGTAAATCTCGGTAAATTCCTGAGATTGACCGACAAAAAATCCCCGTTCATGCACCGCATCTGCCACAGGTGTAGGCCCCTCTACCCGGGCGCCGACAACCTTCGGAAAGACTGGCTGGCGGATCAAATTAGAGCCCGAAATCGGCCGGGTCGAGATGCCCATCTCCTCGAGTCGACCACAAACCGTTCGCCGGTCTAGGTGCGAGTCGGCATCGATCAGCATGGGAAAAGCGAAGGCTGCATGAGAAGTCCCTGGAGACTCTGGATATACCCGAAGCGGCAAGTTCAATGCATCGATGGCCACACACCATGCCGCATGATTGGCACGACGCGCAGCAACAAAGCCTTCTAATTTTGGCACCTGAACAAGCCCCATGGCGCCGGTAATTTCTGTCGGGCGAAGATTATATCCAGGACTCACAAACAAAAAGCGAGGATCAATCTCAGGACTGGCAGCTGCAGCCAAGGCCGCATCCGAACGTTCACGAATCCAACCATGAGCCCGAAGGCTGCGCGCGGCATCGGCGATGGGCAAAGAGTCCGTGTTGATCATCCCCCCTTCTATGGTGCTCAAATGGTGTGAGAAAAAGAATGAAAAAGCACTTGCTACACCAATACTTCCGCATTTTTTTTCTGCTATTTTTCCCCCATGAGCACCGCAAGCATCTTCAATAATCATGGGGCCAACTGCCCGACTTGGACACCCTAAAAGATGCACCGCCAAGACCGGCCGATCCCACTCGCCTTCGAGCACCAAAGAATCTTCAGCGACATCAACTATCACCGGAATCAAGCCGGCTTGAGCCACAGTAAACAAGGAAGTCGACCAGCCCACAGCCGGAACCACCACCTCATCACCACGCTTCAGTAAACCAGTCTCAACCAAAGCGGACAACATCACCAACAAAGCACTCGAACCGGAGTTGACGCATACCGCATGCTTGGTGCCAACCTCTGCCGCCCAGGCCGCTTCAAACTCCTGAACTTGCCGGCCCATCGTCAACCAACCGCTCAGCAAGGTGTTAATTCCGGCAGCAATCTCATCGGGCCCGATTGGGCTTACCGCCAAAGGCAGCCCTGTTTCTGGCTTGTCCATTTTAAAATGCCGCGAAACCAGGCGGGCGACCTCGTCATCGCGGCTCATGAAAACAGCCGTGATCCTGGAAGCTCCGTCAACAAGACCTTGAGATGGTCCTTGCCCACAGGCCAAGAAATCGCTTTCGACTCACCGCCTGCCCGCTGGCCCTCCACAGTGGCCAACTCCGCGATCTTCCAACGCCGTCGCATCGCTCGAATCGAGATTTGGTACTCGATGGGAAAGCGCTTGACGGAGGTGTCCATGTCCAAAAAGGCCTGCCGATGCATGGCACGAAAACCGTTGATGGTATCTGTGACCGTTTCACCATAATTAAATAGACTGTTGGCCATCCAACTCAAGGTTTGGTTCACACGGGCCCGCGGCCTCACCCAGCCTGTCTCTTCATTGACCGACCCACGCGCGAAGCGACTAGCGATCGCCAAATCATTTCCCGCCAATAACAAATCATCCAGCCGCTCAATATCCGCTGGATCTTCATTGCCATCAGGGCTGTAATAAACAATGCGCGCATCGCTGCTGGCCTCTGCAGCCACACGAAAAGCGACCCCGCGGCCGGCGATGGGCTGATCTAAAATCGGAACCCCGCGCGCCTCCAAAAAGGCCCGGGTACCGTCTGTAGATCCACCGTCAACCGCCAACACCGTGGCAAACTTATCTATGGGAATTTGCTCCCACAACAACTTCAAGCCGTCGATCTCGTTGAGCGTCAGCAAAACCAATGTGCAATCACGTTTCATTTAGTCTCACCTAACAAGCCTTCATCCATCAAAAACCGATAAACCCAGCCAGCGATTTTCGCGTTGCCAGCACCATTCGCGTGGCCGCGGTCATTCTCAAAATACAATACAGATTCTCGGCTGGCGACCTCCATCTTCGCTTGAAGATCTAAGTACGAGACGGATAATTGATCGGCAGCGGCCTTCAGTATCCTACGGTGCTCAGCCGTATAGCCGCTTCGCTCAAGCGGAAAACCAAACAAAACTGGGGTGGCTCCCTGAGTACGAATCGACGCAACCAAAGCCCGTATATTGTCGACATAATCTGCGGGTGGAACCCGATAAACCCCACCTTCATCACCGGTCGGCCGCTCCTTGGCCTTCACCTGAATTCCACCCAAAAATGACCTCAACGCGAGATAAGCCCGACTGTTATAAAGGATATTGTTCTTCAAAAAACGATGGTCTCTTTGCAAGACAGCTTGGCTTTTATCTGAATAGGCAGCCTTTCTTGCGTCTTGAACGACAAAGCCAAGCAGCACCACATCGGGCTGATAAGCCTTTAAGTTTCGGTCCCACAACCAGCGCCCCTGAAAGCTGGTGTACCCAGGCTGACCTGCGTTGATCACCTCGATATTGCTGTATCCAGCCTCGCCAATCAGCTTGGCCAGCTGGGCAGGGTAGGTCTGCTCATCAGAAACACCCCAACCAAAGGTGGTTGAGCATCCCATTGTCATCACCCGGAATAAACCGTCTTTTTTGGGGACAGAGACATCCACCGCCCTCAAACCTTCCGCATTGGAGCTCACGCGAAAAAGTCGCTTTTCTTCTTTATGGGGAAAAGCCTTGGACTCTAGATTTGGGTCGGTCACCCAAAACGGAGTGTTGTGCTCGAAGGCCTCTGTGATTTTTGGCCAACCCACTGAGCGAAGACCAAGCTCTACCGCGGCGCCAAGGATCACCACCGGCACCACAGAAAAGGTAACCTTTCGCAAGATGCCTTTCATTTGGCTGGGCTGACCTCTATGGCTGTGTGATCGATGACCGACCCTGAAGTGTGCCAAATATTATCGAAAAAACTGGTGTCATTAATACGATAAGAAATCACCCCATCTGCAGGTGCTGTAAACATCGCTGACGCGCCCACAGCGACGATGGTCTCAACCCCTGAACCCTTGGCCACAAAGCGCATGGTCAACATTCCAGCCTTGCAGCCCTCAAGATTGCACGGCCACTCTGGACTCAAGGTGCTGATGGCAGGGTCACCCAAAACGGTAATCCAAGGGGACTCATCTGACAGCCGGTACATATCCCTGGCTGATCCTGAAATTCGGATGCTATTTCCCTTGCAAATATTCAGGGGGCGTTGCCAACCCGAACCGATGTCCAGGTAATCAAACATCGTGTAATCGAGCGGCGTGTTGCATTCTCCTGCGGTGAGCACGGCTTTCAAACCCTTGGACCAAGCGGACCAAGCCGCCGCATCACCGCTTAAACAGTGCGCGAGATTATCCACCACAAACTTTTCTATTTTTTCTGGACGCCCCAATAAAACCGTTTCAACTTCCTCGATCACCCGAGGGTCGAGATTGATGCCATCGTTGCGCAGGCCTCTCCACTGGTTCAACACCTCGTCCATGGCCTCGGAGCGCTTCATCCGGCGGTCGATTTCATTGAAACCATCCCAAATAGGGGTGTGGTAGCAAGCCGGTGTTCCCGTCTCTCCATCGACCCAACCTGTGGGTGGAGGGCCTTTACGCTTGCGGCGCTTTCTGGCCTCGGCATCTTGGCTCACACCCAACACCATCAACGCAGTCAAAAAAAGTGTGCAGCGTATGAAAATAGACATGAAACCTCCGGCGCCTCAACCTACCCGCCCAGACTTCAGCCCGCACACACAAACACCGACCGCACCCTTGGTAATCCAAGGATGGGCCGGTGTTTGGACGCAAACCCAAAAAGGTTGCGAGCTTAAACCAAAAAGTCTGAAGCTTAGATCATGCCCATCGCGGCGAAAGCAACAGCGAAGCTGAAGAGCACGAGGGACTCTGGAAATGCAAGCGCGATCATCATGGAAGTCCGGATATCACCGCTTGCAGCAGGGTTACGAGCCATGCCTTCCAAAGCGGCAGCAGCCAAACGACCTTGAGCCAGGCCGCAACCGAGCGCAGCCATTCCGACAGCGAGGCCAGCAGCGAGGAAGTCGAGGCCGTGTCCACCAGCGGTGACACCTGCTGCAGCAGCGGTGTCAGACGCGAAAGCAGCGCTTGAGAAAAGGAACATCGCGGTGGTGGCCGAGAGTGTGGTGGCAATCTTGTTCATGGGAGTCTCCAGTTGGTGGCTAGTGGTCGTCGTGTTCGACGGCTAGCGCAATGTAAATCGTGGACAAAAGGGTGAATACAAAGGCCTGAATTAACGAAACGAAGATCCCAAGGCCAAGGAAAATGATGGGATAACCGAGAGGAACAAGACCGGACATAATCGATAACACTTGGTGGTCACCAAACATATTTCCGGTCAAACGAAGGCTGAGGCTGTACGGCCGAACAACCAGAAAACTAAGCAACTCAATACCGAACAGTAAAACCCCGAGCGCCGCTACCGGCCCGCACATGTGCTTGAGGTAGCCCACAAGACCCTGGGCTTTGATGCCAGCGCCATTGAACAACACCAACACCACCAGCGAAATGGCCAAGTTGTGTTGCAAGGAGCCACTCGGTGGCAGCATGCCTGGCAAAATACCGAGCAGGTTCGAGGTCAAAATGTAGATAAACAGCCCGGCACTTATCCAGAAAAACTTCTTACCGTTTTCGTGGCCGAGCAAATCGCTCACCAAGCCAAAGAGTGCCGATGTAAACAACTCAAACACATTCCGAACCGACATTTGAGCATCTGGAACATATTGAAGCGTTCCGCCCGCAGTCAAGGCCTTGGTGAGGCCCAGCCGTGCGATGGCAGACGCGGCCAACAAAATCAGGGCGACCAGCCAGGCGAGCAACCAAGTTTGAGCGTCATCGGTGTTGCTGAACATCACAGTGTCCGTGCCAGGCATTTTCATACCCACCATCGCATCGATCAATGAGCCTTCGCCTGGACCAGGAATGTACTTCAACCAAGTGAAGTGAACATCGCAATTACCACTCTGAGCGGGGATCAGATCCAGGACAAAATTAGCATTACAAGGTTTTCCAGCAGACATCTAAGCCTCCTTCCCGACGGGCATGACGATTTCGGCCAACCCTGCAAAGACGAGCGCCATTATCACGACACTGCCACCAACGACCACAGCAATAGGACCAAAATGCCGAAACAGCGCAAAAATCGCAAGCCCAAGGACCGGCACCTTTAAGGCCACCAAGACCGCGGAGATTCCGGAGCCCTTTTGTTTGGCCGTTACACCGAGCTGACCCACAGCGACAACCCCACCTAAAAAGCTGAGAATCATCACCACACCACCGCCCAAAACACCTTGGGCCACCGAGATACCGAACCCAAAATACGCAATCACCGTGCCGATGGTCAAAAGACCAATGGCCAATCGGGTCACGTTATGAATCAGTGTTGGCGTCATCGTGGGCTTCATCGCGGCTGAGTTTCCGGTGGATTCGGTAAATGCCGGCTGGCAACATGGCCATGCTGAGGCAAAGAAAAAATAAGGGCGAGCTTTCCAAGCGTACATCCAACCAACGGCCAGCTGCAGCGCCCCCCACGACCAAAACACCCATCTCGAGAACCATGGCCGAGGCTCGGGTCATGGTCTTGATGGCGTCTGGACTCAACATCCGTTCACCCCAAGGTTGCCCCGAAGGACGGCCGAACTATCACCCCCTTGTGACCGCGTCAAAGGGTAGGGGTTTGGAGTTTGCTCTTGGGTCAAGCTTCGGCCAAGGCGCCTTGGATTCCAACCACCAGGTGATCCATCTCTTCTGCGCTTAGAGAATCGGGTAAAAATGCAGCTTCATACTGGCTAGGTGGAAAATACACACCCCGCTTTAAGACCCCACGATGGAAGCGTCCAAAGGCCGCCATATCGCATTGCGACACCTGGGTGAAATTGCTCGGTAACGTCGGACGGAAGAAAATCGTGAACATCGAGCCCACCCGACTCATCGAACAACCACGGGCGGCGACCGCCTCAGATAACCGTGCTTCAACTGTCGCTCCGGCCCGCTCCAAGCCTTCATACAGTGCTGGGGTGAGCAGGGATAATGTGGCCATCCCAGCGGCGACGGCCACGGGGTTTCCGGACAAAGTACCCGCCTGGTATACCGGTCCCGATGGACTCAATCTCTTCATTATCTCGAGGCGACCGCCAAAGGCAGCCAAAGGAAATCCACCCCCCACAATCTTGCCCAAGCACACGAGGTCAGCGTCGATGCCAAAGCGCTCACACGCCCCGCCGAGTGCGAGCCTAAACCCGGTCATCACCTCGTCCACGATAAACACGGTCCCATGCTCCTTGGTTAGCTCACGAAGCCCCTTTAAATAGTTCGAGTCAGGGGAAATACAGCCCATATTTCCGGGGACGGCCTCAATGATCAGCGCGGCCACATCTCCCTGCTCCAAGTGTGCCGCGACCGCCTCCAAATCGTTGAAAGGTGCTGTTTTGGTGAGGGCTGCGACCGCCGCTGGAATGCCTGGTGACCCCGGCTGAGCAAAAGTCGCCACCCCTGAACCCGCCTTGACCAAAACCGACTCATGAGCACCGTGATAACAGCCATCGATTTTGATGATCACATCGCGGCCGGTAAAACCCCGGGCCAAACGAATCGCATGCATGGTGGCCTCGGTGCCCGATGAGCACAAACGCACCTGGTCCAACACTGGATGCGCCGCACACAAGGCCTCTGCGAAGTCGACCTCTGCGGCGGTGGGGGCACCAAAGGACGCGCCGCGCTCAAGCGCAGCCAAAGCCGATGCGACCACTACCGGGTGAGCATGGCCCAAAATCAGCGGGCCCCAAGACCCAACAAGGTCCAGCATGCGGTTGTCATCTTCATCGATAAGCCAGCGCCCCTCGCCCCGAGCAATAAACAAGGGGTCTCCTTCGACTGCAGCGAAGGCCCGAACAGGGGAATTGACGCCACCTGGGATGCACTGCTGTGCTCGATTGAGAAGCGCGGAGGAACGGCGGGTGTCGAAGTCTTTCATGGGTGCGCGGCTAACGCATCAATCACAGTCTCCCCACAATCCTTCATTTGTACTTTGTGCTTGGGCCTGATCGGCATCGAAAAGACTTCGAAAGCTCACATTCGGATGGACGGCAAAAGTTGAAGCCCAACCCCCTCTGAGCAACACGCGCTGGATAAAATCATCGTCATCGAGGCCCCGATGCACATAAGCCAAAGTGCGCCCGTAATCGTCGGTACACTCGGCATCGAAGGTCAACCAAAGCTTTTTGTCTTGGATCAGATCTTCCAGAAAAGCCGAGGATTCTAGGCTGTAGCACTCATCATCTGGGCCGCTATGGTCCACCTCTGGAGTGTCGATACCGATCATGCGAACGCGCTCTACACCCCGGCCCGTCTTCACTTTTATGGTGTCACCATCGACGATTTCGGACACAGTACCCAATACAGCAGTCCGACACGGCTCATCTCCGGCCCTGAGATTATCGGGGTCTATAAACTCAACCGGATCGACTGGCTCATCGGGCGGTAGTATCTCATCGTCAACCACATCAGCCCCACCAGAGTCTGTGACTTGAGCACCGTCTTGAGCGGACTTAAGACACCCACACAGCCCAACACAAGCCCAAAGTGCTTTCACGGGCTGCGACGTGCGGCGAGCCGATCCCGACGGCGGCGAAGTGCTGCATCCGATTCACCAAACTCAAAGGCTTCATCGAGCTCAGCCAAAGCGGCATCCCCTCGGTCCAAATACTCGAGCGCTGTGGCCATACCCAAGTGAGCCAAACGCCTGGCCTCTCCGTTTGCCCCCGCCTTGAAGGCGGCGTCATAATCTGAATAGGCTTGGGCTGGATCTCGCCGAAGTTGAATGCGACCCGCAGCCAAATGTGCAGCGACCGCCTGCTGGGGGCGACCTGCTGCCACCGCCAAAGCACTCAAGGCATTGTCCAAATCTCCGGCATCCGCAAAAGCTAAACCCGCGTTCAACATCCAACGCCCGGCTTCTGAATGGCCAGGCTCGATTGAGGCCGCAGCCACCCAACGCATGCCCGCGCGGATGGGATCTCCATCGTGATGCCGTTGAATTGCAGCAATACGCGCATGAGCGTCGACCACGCGGCCGTGCTCTGGACACCGCTCTATCAACTGCTCCAGTAGGTTCACGGTGGCGATGGGATCCGATAAGGACACATCGCTCAGGACAGCAGCACGCCAAAGGGCTTCGGCCCGGCGCTCAGTCGATACCCAAGCGTCAGCCTGATTGACATAGGCCGCCACAGCACCTTCAACATCACCGCCCGCAGCACGCACAGCTGTACGGTCAAGGGCCGCTGGTGAGAGCGCTGAAGTCCAAAACCCCACGCAGACACACACTGTCGCGAGGGCCATGGTCACACCCTGAAGCAAAAATCTTTGCTCCAGCTTTGGTAAATCCGTCCACATTCGCCACCCAGCTATCCTGACTTGGAGCAACACGACAAACCTTCGCTCCAAATCGTCACTTAGATGACCTATTCCTCGGCGCCCTCAAGCCCCTGTTCTTCGCCACCCTCAAAAGCCTCTTCTTCGTCCATATCCTCGACCACTCGGGTCACAGATACGATGCGCTCTTTCTTTTCGATGCGCATCAAACGCACGCCCTTGGCCGCACGGCTTTGAGTCTCACGAATATTGATGACTGGAATTTTAATGACCCGACCGGTGTTGGTCATCATCATGATGAGATCGGTGTCGTGCACCTGAACAGAGCCCACGACCGTGCCATTACGGTCATCGACCACCATATTGATGACGCCCATGCCGCCTCGGCCTTGAATCCGATATTTTTCGATGGCAGTTCGCTTGCCATAGCCTTGGTCGGTGACCGTCAGCAACAGCATGTCAGCATCGTCCTCTAGCATCTCAAGCCCGGCGATTTCGTCGGCCTCTTTGAGCTTAATTCCACGCACACCCCGGGCAACACGGCCCATATGGCGAACCTCAAGCTCACCATCTTCGTTGATGCCCTCAAAGCGAATGCACTTGCCCAAACGGGTGGTAATCAGCACATGTTGCTCGGTCCTTGTCTTGCGAACCGTGAGCAGCTCATCGCCATCTGCACAATCATAAGCCCGAAGGCCGGAAGTGCGGATATTGCGGTAGTCGCTCAATCGGGTCCGCTTCACCAGGCCCTTCTTTGAGCAGAAGAACAGGTCCAAATCTTCGTCGAAGTCTCGCACAGAGATCACGGCGGCGATCTCATCGTCACCATCGAGTTTCACCAAGTTGACGATCGGTGTGCCTCGGGCTGTACGACTGGTCATGGGGATGGTGTACACCGCCACCTTAAAGACTTGGCCCTTGGTCGTAAAGATCAGCAAGTGAGAGTGCGTAGATGCGGTAAACAGCTCGCTAACTTGGTCTTCGTTTCGGGTCTTCATGCCCTTTTTACCAAAACCACCTCGGCGTTGCATCGAGTACTCGGAATGAGGCGTCCGCTTGATGTAGCCGGTCAAACTCAAGGTGATGACCTGCTCTTCATCCGCGATCAAATCGAGGATAGAAATATCGGCTGTCGCTTCTTCAAAGCGCGTACGGCGCTCATCGGCATACTTGTCTCTGATGGCCAACAACTCTTCGGATATGATCTCCAAAAGGCGAGGCTCAGAGCCCAAAATAGCCTTGAGGTATGCGATTTTCTCTTCGAGTTCCTTGTACTCGGCCTCTATCTTGGCTCGCTCCATTCCTGTGAGGCGTTGAAGCCGCATATCGAGAATGGCTTGTGCCTGAATCTCGGAGAGCGTGAAGCGTGCCATCAAACCATGGCGGGCGACCTCTGGTGTAGCCGAGGCGCGAATGAGCGCGATGACCTCATCGAGGTTGTCCAAAGCGATCAGATACCCTTCAAGCAGGTGCTTCCGCTCCTCGGCCTTCCGAAGCTCGTAGCGACAGCGTCGAATCGTGACGTCGCGACGATGGCTCAAATAATACGAAAGCATCTCTTTGAGCGTGAGCGTCATGGGCTGGCCATGAACGATCGCGAGCATGTTCATGCCGTAGGTGCTTTGCAAAGTGGTGTGCTTGAACAGGCGATTGAGCACGATTTCACGCACAGCGTCGCGCTTCAGCTCAATGACCACGCGCATGCCCTGCCGATCCGATTCATCCCGAAGCTCTCGGATACCATCTATCTTTTTATTGCGCACCAGATCTGCGATTTGCTCGACCAACCGTGCCTTGTTGACCTGGTAAGGCAGCTCATCGATGATGATGGCGTTTCCACCGGTCTCGGTGATCTCAAAGTTTGCCCGGCCCCGCATAATGACGCGACCACGACCTGTTTTATAGGCCTCAAAAACGCCCGCCCGACCATAAATTGCTCCCGAAGTTGGGAAGTCTGGCCCTGGAATAATCGCGATTAGCTCTTCAACGCTCATGTCTGGGTTTTTGATCAGCGCGAGGACCCCGTCGATGACCTCACCCAAGTTGTGAGGCGGAATTTTGGTGGCCATACCGACCGCGATGCCGTCTGAGCCGTTCACCAATAGGTTTGGGTAGGCCGCAGGGAGCACCTCAGGTTCTTCGTTGGAGCCATCAAAGTTTGGCGCAAAACGAACCGTGTCTTTGTCGATGTCGCGCAGCAGCTCCTCGGCCACTTTTTTCATGCGACATTCGGTGTACCGATAAGCCGCAGCGGGGTCGCCATCGATGGAGCCGAAGTTACCTTGGCCATCGACGAGGGGCATCCGCATATTCCATGGCTGAGCCATGCGAACCAGCGCGTCATACACCGCTGAGTCACCGTGAGGGTGGTACTTTTTGAGCACTTCACCAACCACACCTGCACACTTGCTGTACCGCCGCGTGGAAAGGTTGCCCTCTCGAAACATGGCATAAAGAATTCGGCGATGAACGGGCTTGAGTCCGTCTCTTACATCGGGCAAAGCCCGGCCAATAATGACCGACATGGAGTAGTCCAGATACGAATTGCGCATCTCAACTTCGATGTCGATGGGGATCAACGCATTTGCGATGGTTTCCACTTGTTCTCCTCGGTGCAGGTATAGGCCAAACTGAAGTCGACCGGTGGGTGGCTTTTCTCGCCACTCAGACCCATTTCCCTAACGGCATCTCAGCCCCCTCGCACGTGCGCACGCGCGCGATATTGCGTTTTTTAGCCCTTTTTAGCCATGGGGCCTCGGCGTGTTATTTCAACCCCATGCTAAACCTGTTTTTTTTGCTGTTGACCACCGCTGTTTACGCCGACTCAAACCTCGATGCCGGTCGTCAATTCTTGGCTGAGAAACTACCAGATTCCGCGATATCAAGTTTTGAACTATGCCTAGAGGCCACCCCAAAAAATGCCGACTGCCATTGGGAGCTCGGATGGGCCCACTGGCTAAAAAATGACTGGGCCAATGTGGTCAAAGCTTGGTCAACGGTCAAAGTTCTCGCGCCCAGCCGTGAGGGCTTGGCCACCTACCTCGCTCAAGCCAATAGAAACCTTGATCTCAGGGTGCGCATCGCGGCGGGTCGAGAGGGCGTGATCGAGACCTACCGCTCAGATGTACCCCAAGGCACCACCATCACAATTCGTGCGGTCGGCGACATGATGATCGGTACAGATTTCCCTGCGGGAGTCCTGCCCGAAAATGATGGGCTTCAAACCTTCGCAGCCGTCACCGCGCTCATTCAAGATGCCGATTTGAGTTTTGGCAACCTCGAAGGTCCATTATGCGACCAAGGAAAGACCTCAAAATGCAAGCCAGGAGCGCCCTCTGGCGCTTGCTACGCTTTTCGGATGCCCGGCCATTACGCCGCCTATTTCAAAGATGCCGGCTTCGATATGGTCTCGACAGCCAACAACCATTCGGGTGATTTTGGTGAGGTATGTCGCGCACAAACCGAAGCACTGCTCGATGCTCAGGGCATCGCCCACTCCGGACGGCCCGGTGATATCGCGCGCCTCTCCGTCAAGGGTCTCAAGCTTGCGATGATCGCCTTTCACACATCGGCAGCCACCCACGATGTGCGCGATATCGACACCGCCCGGGCCTTGGTTCGCTCACTCACCGCCAGCCACGACATCATCATCGTCAGTTTTCATGGCGGTGCCGAGGGCGCCAGGGCCATTCACCTGCCCCAAGGCCGTGAAACCTTTTACGGAGAAGACCGCGGCGATTTGAGGCAGTTCAGCCACGCTGTCATCGACGCAGGTGCCGACTTGGTTTTGGGACATGGCCCACATGTGCTTCGGGGAATGGAAGTCTACAAAGAGCGACTCATCGCTTATTCTTTGGGTAATTTCGCCACCTATGGCCGCTTTACCCTCCGGGGTCCCAATGGCCTCGGGCTTGTCCTAGAGGCCACCTTAAGCCCCGATGGCCGGTTTTTGGCGGGTCAACTACACCCAACCAAACAAGTGGGTGCCGGCACCCCAACACCTGATCCAGAAGGCGCTGCCATCGATATGGTTCGCATGCTGTCCGGGTCTGACTTTCAAAACACCGGCATTCTCGTCGCCCAAGATGGCTCAATCATCGCTCAGTGAGCGTGCTGACCTAAAATTGATAAAGGACAGAGCTCCCCATCTGAGGGATCATCGTGGGCTCTTCCATTTTTTTGGCTATATTGAATGGCTTGACGTACCACATACGGCCCTCAAAACGAAGCCCCCATTCCTTATACCGAAACATCAAATCTGCACCGCCATGTAGGCCTGGGTTGATTTGTTCATCGAAGCGAAAGTCCGAAGAGGCCACCCATACCGGTCCAAAACCGGCCCGAATAATCACATCGGTTTTGATCTCACTTTTGTTGCGATGGGGAATCCGAAACCCTGGGGTGACATACAAACCATGACGAAGCACCCAAGGGCCTTGGTTTTCGCTGGATTTCGCTGCATTCGGCGAATAAAACCCGCCGACATCCACCAATATCGATTGGGTGAGGCGCGAGTCAAACCCAAGCACTCCCTGCGATCCACCTGGGGTCCAGGCCGCCCCGAGGTGCCCTCTGTTTTGAGTAGCAGGTCCAAGCCCTTTTGCTGTTGTGGCTGTTGATACCGCCACCAAAGTCACGAGCATTTTAAGCCAAAAATGAGCAGCCATGACAAACTCCAATCGATGAATAATATGAACTCAAACTTCGGTGGGGCGAGGGGAGGGAATGTTCACCTCTTGTGCATGTTCTAAAACCCGCCCAAGGGCCTTGAGATCATGCACTTCACCTTCCAATCTTGGGATATGCCACAACTTTTGACTTGGCCCAAGTTTTGTCTCCAAATCCCGAGAGATTTCTTGCTCTGCGAGAGACAAACCCAATAAACGGCGGTGATTCGCACCCAAGCGCGCCAAAAGTTGCTTGGCTGTGTGCGGGCCCAGATCTTCGGAGAGCGTGCTGGCCAAGGTGCCCAAAACCAAAGATGGGTCTGCTACTTTCCCAAAAACCGGATGCATCTGATTGATCAACACACCAGCGCACGGCATGGTGCGGGCTTTCAACTCCTCCAAAAAATATTGGGCAACAGCAACTGAGGGCCCGTTGGGTGCGGTGACCACCACAAAGGTCGTTCCAGCCTTGCTAAACAAGGCAATCACCGCCTCATGACGCTCTCTAAAACCGTCGTAGAGGTCCCGAAAGATGAACAAAAACTCGGCCAACTCATCCAAAAACTCTCGGCCAAACACATAGCCCAATAGCTTAAAAATCATCGCTGACGTACTTCGAAAAATCCTACTCAAACTTCGCTTTTCTTCATATGGTGTCAAAAACCAAGACAAGATTCGTTTGTCTAAAAATCGCACCAGTCGCCCTGGAGACTCCAAAAAATCGAGGGCATTCTTTACCGGTGGTGTATCCAAAACCACCAAATCATAACGGCCCGAAACCACCACCTCATACAGTTGCTCGGTGGCCATATACTCCTGAGAACCACCGAAAGAGTCGGACATATGCCGATAAACCCGGTTGTTTAAGATGCGCTCTCGGGTGCCCTCATCTGGGCTCACACGCTCGATCAAAGCATCGAAGGTGCTCTGCGTATCGAGCATCATCGCCCACAGCTCACCCTTGATCGATGATTCGAGCGTAATTTTCGTCTCGTCATTACCAAACTGGCTCAAACCCAAAGAATTTGCCAAACGGCGGGCGGGATCGATGGTGAGCACCAAAACCTTTCGCCCTTCGGTGGCTGCCTTCAAGCCGATCGCTGCGGCCGTGGTTGTTTTACCCACCCCACCTGAACCCACACATATAATTAGGCGACTCTCTGCGATCATAGAGGCCAAACTCATGAGGCCCCCTTCTCTTCGGTCAACATTCTCCGCCGAAGTGCGCCTGCCATTTGCTCAGTGACCTTGACCGGACCCCCTGCAAATCCACCGAGCACACCCAAACGGGGAAACGGCACCACAGTGACGCCAATTTCGGAGTGAAGGCGCCCCAAAGAGTCGGCCGTCGCGCGTTCTAGCTCCGCATCCCAGCGCCCAGCCAATAACAAAGCCTCAGCCTCGGATCCCAAGCCCTTTTCACCGCTCAATCGGGCCAAAAGTTTATGCTCATCATCGGTCATCGTGGGTGCGGCACAGCGGTTCAAAAAGACCAGAGGCACGCTCAACTCAGGTAATATTTGCCCCAAACGCTGATAGAGTTCGACGGTTTCGTTGACCACCATCTCTTCAGGTAGAGCGACGATACCCATGGCTGTATCCTCGCCTCGCAAAACCGATACGATTTGAGCTGCGCGCTCATGGATGGGGCCGGTTCGCATCAAGCTAAATGCGGTGTCTGGAATGCCCAACATCGACACAGCGTGTCCAGAGGCTGGCATATCAACAATCACCTGATCAAAATGATCGAGTTGGCCGATGACCGAAGACAAGACCACCAACTCCCTGGCCCCAGGTGTGACCCCTAAAAACACCTGCAACATCGGATTGTTTAAGATCATTCCCACAATGCGGGCACCGCGAACCGTCCTATCAAGCCAGTCCTTTAGGGCCGGCTGAAACCGAATATTCGCAGCCCAAACATTCGGCGCCACTTGCTTGGGTTGATGATCAATCTCCGTGTCAAAGGCCTCGGCGAGCGCTGAACGCTGTACGTCTACCTCTACCACCAACACCCGTCGCCCCGGCTGTCCAGTGGCCAAACCCAACGCTGCGGCCACTCGGGTTTTCCCAGTGCCACCTTTGCCCGTTAGCAACAACAGGCGACGAGAGCTAAAGTCCTTGAGTTTCACTCAGCCTCTTTTCTTGAACCGTCTACCAACGAATCAGGTTGGCGCCCCAGGTGAGTCCAGCACCAAAAGCGGCGAGTACAACCAAGTCACCGTCTTTGACACGGCCAGCCTGAATCGCTTCATGAAGTGCGATGGGAATGGATGCCGCAGTGGTGTTTCCGTAGCGCATAATATTATTGAACACTTGGTCTTGTGTCAGCTTTAGGCTTCTGGCGACCATTTGATTGATTCTCAAATTGGCCTGATGCGGTACCAACAGGTCGATGTCTTGTGGTGTGTATCCGTGAGCTTCGAGTACTTCATTGACCACCGCTGGCATCGCAGTCACAGCCTGGCGAAATACGTTCCGACCATCCATCACTGGATAATGTCGAGCGTCGTCGAGCATATCGGCGGTAATTCTCTCTTTGAGCCGACTCGCGGGCAGCTCGACCATTAAAATATCGTATTGGGTGCCATCGGCATGAAGCTTGGAATCCAAAATCCGACTGTCGGTCTCAGAAGCGGAGACCACCGCCGCTCCCGCGCCATCTCCAAAGAGCACTGTGACATCTCGGCCTCGGGTGCTCATATCGAGCCCGCTGGAATGCACTTCTGCGCCGACCACCAAAATGTTGTTCATCATTCCGGTTTTGATGAACTGGTCTGCTATCGACAGGCCGTACACAAAGCCGGTGCATTGGTTTCGAATGTCGAGGGTCGCGACGCCTGGAGCATTCAACATTTTCTGAAGAATACAGCTTGAACCTGGAAAATTGATGTCAGGCGATAAGGTAGCAAAAATGATCATATCGAGATCACTCGCCTTAATACCCGCCTCTTCTAAAGCCTCTTTTGTGGCTTCAAATGCAAGGTCCGAGGCACCAACATTGCCTTCTACCCACCGGCGCTCCTCAATGCCTGTCCGCTGCACGATCCATTCATTTGAGGTGTCGATGAACTTGGCTAAATCATCGTTGGTAACCACCCGCTCTGGCAGGTAGTGCCCCATTCCTGAAATTCTAGAACCCCGCATATCGACCTCAAACGTCCAGGTTTCGCACGTTGAGCGCGTTGTCTTGAATAAAGCTTCGTCGTGGATCGACCGCATCTCCCATCAACACACTAAAAATATGGTCAGCGCGGGTCATGTTTTCGACCTCAACCCGCAATAAGGTGCGTGTCTCTGGGTTCATGGTGGTGTCCCAAAGTTGATCGGGGTTCATCTCACCCAGACCTTTGTATCTTTGAATTTCGTAGCCCTTGCGCGCCTTCTCCATGATGGTGGAGAGCAAAGAACTCCAGGAGTGAATCTCTGGGCCGCCTTCTTGTAGACGAATTGGGAGGGCCAATAAGGTGGAGAGCTCTAAGACCAAGTCCTTCATTCCATCGCTGCTCGGGGTGTGTCCCAAGCGACTGTGCCGTTCTTCTCCATCGCGCAAAGTCACGACGATCACCGAATAGCTGCCCAAATCCTCGTCAAAAACCACCTCGATATTGGGAATATGAAGGTTGGGACTGCTCAACTCCAAAGCCTCACGAATCGCCACGGACGCTTTTTCCATTGCAGCTTTGTCTTTCACATCAAGCAAATGACCACCAAGACCGTACCAAGCGTCTCCCACATCGGGAAGGACACGGCGCTCAGCGCGCTCTAGTCGACCCACATAGGTTTGAATTTTACCGAGCATCGCAAAGGCTTCTTCACCGGTAATCTGCGTGTCGCTGGCAGTAAACATGGTGAGTGCTTTGACCCCTTGCTCTAATAAAAAGGCATCCAAAGCCGCGTCGTCCTTGAGGTAACGCTCTTTTTTTCCACGTTTGACCTTGTACAGCGGCGGCTGGGCAATGTACAAATGGCCCTCTGACACCAGGCTCTGCATTTGGCGGAAGAAGAAGGTGAGCAACAAGGTGCGAATATGAGAGCCGTCAACATCGGCATCCGTCATGATGATGATGCGGTCGTAGCGAAGTTTTTCAACATTGAAGT
>DBIS01000250.1 GCA_002296975.1 Deltaproteobacteria bacterium UBA796
TGCAAATCTTGCTGGACACCGTCTCCAAGGAAAAATGTATCACCCTGGCTGGCGACACCCGGCAACACATCACCCAGCACGCAGGCTTTTCCAGTTGGGCAGGATTTTTAGACCGAATCGGGGTGGCGTCAACCGCCTTGAACACCTTGGCCGTTAGCTACCGGTCCACCCACCCCATCACGCAGTTTGCGGTGAGCGTCCTCGAAGATGACGACAAGCCCGCGACCACCCTTCGCGATGGCCCACCCGTAGAGTTGTTCCGCTTTTCCGACCACGGTGCGGCGGTGGCCTTTTTGGCTCGGGTGCTGCGCCAGTTGGTCAAAGATGAGCCCTTGGCAAATATCGCATTGCTCACCCCAGATATGGCGCTTGCAAGGCTATATTTCGACGGGTTGATGGCATCTGAGGCCCCCAACGTCCGACTGATTCAAAACCAAAGTTTCGCCTTCAAGCCGGGTATCGATGTTGTCCCAGTTGGCGAAATCAAAGGTTTGGAGTTCGACTATGTGGTGGTGATCGAGGCCTCCGCAGCACACTGGCCGGACACGCCCCATCATCGCCGCCTACTCCATGTTGCCGCCACCCGCGCAGTTCATCAATTGTGGCTGACCTCTGTCGGCACCCCCACCTCCATCTTGCCCCCAACTGACGAATGAGCGAGCGGGTTCAGCAAAAACTCCGCGAAGGCAAGCTCGATACCCTCGTCAGTGCGGCACTCGACCACCTGCTATCGAGACCCATCGCAGACCTGGTAAATGCCAGAGACTTGGCCCATCAAATCGTGCTCGGCTTGAACGAGGTGGCCCAACACCCTGAGGGCCACCTCTGGCTTGTCGCCCAGCTAAAACTTGCGATGAATACAACACCTCAAGGCTTTGGCCGAGATCACTTGAGCACAGACATCGCCGAATCTATCCGCAACATCATCGCCCAGCCCATCACGCCCAATCGGGAAATGGTCGGTCGACTGATGGAGCATGGTGCAGTGGAGAACCTGCTGCGAGAACTGCTTGTGGGGGCACTCCAAGGCTTCGCAGCCAAGCTTCGCCCATCGATTCGGGGGGGGCAACGTACCCGAGAAAGGCTCCAAAGCCTCAAGCGGATTTCGGGCAATATGATGGGGGGGCTGGGCGCCGAGCTTGAGCGTCAGGCCGAGCACAAAGTCAAAGATTTTGTGGATTCCATTTTGGCCTCTGTCATCGCACAAGCCGCTGACAACCTGTGCGATCCCGACCAAGCCGAGAGCCATGGGCGTTTTCGGGGCCACTTATTTGATCAGTTGCTCGACACCCCCCTCTCAGACGTCAGCCGAGAGATCAACAAGGTCTCCCCTGAACAGTGGGTGGCCACCGTTGTCTCGATGATCCGCGCTCAGGCCGAACGCCCCTGCCTTGAGGATGATCTCACAGGCCTCCTCTCGTCGGGATTGGCGGCTCTCGGAGCCAAAACCGGACACGCGTTGTTGGCCGAAAGCCATAGCGGCGAGCAGATCCGTGCAAGCTTTGAGCAGGGCATGCTCGGCCTGGCGACAGACTTTATTGAGACGCCCGAGTTTAGAGAATGGCTCCACGATTTACTCGAGACCGAAGAGCCGAGTGTTAGACTCCCAACATGAGCACAGACGCACTCGTCATCGGCGGTGGAATGGCCGGCATGGTCGCCGCGCTCAGACTCGCCGAACATGGAAAACAGGTCCTTTTGGTCGAACAAGCTCAAAACCTGGGCGGGCTGGCGTCGAGCTTTCAACATGATGGCCGCCTGTATCCTTTGGGCTACCACCACATTCTCTCCACAGATACGCATCTGATCGCCTTTTTGGCACGCTTGGGCTTGTTGGATTTGGTCCACTGGAAGCGACTTGAGATGGGCTTTAGCATCGACAAAAAGGTGTATGGCCTCACCGGCCCAATGGACTTGTGGCGTTTTCCATTGCCGATGCACACCAAACTCCGAATGGCGGCACGGGTGGCGACTGCTGGGTTTCCGCTCGCCAAAGATGAGCCAGCCTCTGCCTGGCTAAAGCGAGTCGCGGGCCAAAATGCCGTGGCACAGTTCTTCGATCCACTGACACAGATCAAGTTTGGGCTTCCAACAGCGGCGCTCTCTGCCGCATGGCTAAGAGCCAGAACTCAGGGCCGAGAGGCGAACTGCCGCTACGGCTACATGCCCAACGCCGACTGGGTTTCGGTCTTGGTCTCAGCCCTACACGCAAGGCTGCTCAAAGCTGGGGTCGAGATAAGACTGAACACCTCAGCTGATGGCTTTGGCCTGTCCACCAAAGGCGACCGCATCGCCCAAGTCCGGTTGAGCGATGGTACCGAATATTCGCCCGCAGCCGTGGTCGCGGCCATCCCCCCTCCCATCCTCAGCCGACTTACCAAGCCCGCAAGTGATCCAGCCTTGACCGGCATCGCCTACACCGGCGTGGTCTCCACCATCATCGCCACCCGAGACGATGTTCCACTAGACAGATATTGGACCAACTTTATCAGTCCAAAACTGAGCTTTGGCGGTATTTTTCGCCTGGATCTACTCAATGACAGCCTGGGCCACCCAGGGGTGCGCTTACTCAACTTTTGCACCCATGTGCCGCGAGACCAAAATGCGTCGATGCTGACATGGTCCCACGAAAAAATCGAGGCACTGTATTTGGCCGATTACAAAAAACGGTTTGGGGTCGCGCTTCGGCCGGCCTGGACCCACACCAGCCAAATTCCATTGTACAGCCCGATTTTTGTTCACGGTTATCGCAACCCTGCCGTCCAACATCCTTGTTTGTCGAACCTCTTTTTAGCCGGCAATCACCGGACCTTCCCCGTGTTGGCCACAACCGGGTCGGCGATGGGCTCTGGTGCCGAGGCCGCCCGTGCTGCGATGGCCAGCAGCGCGATGGGGCTGTGTGTGGTCCACGATACCGAAGCGGCGTGAGCGTGAATCCCGCCACAGTGCCAAGGACATGGGTCACGGCCGGGCTCGGCTGCTTCGGCATTGGCTTGTTGACCGCCGGCCCCAAGACCTTGTGGAATCCACAGATTGCAGCGATGGGTGGGCGGTGGGAGGTCATGGCTGTTTGTTGTGCTGCAGCGATCCTATTCTTTGCTGCTGCACTCGCCCGCTATTTCGAGGCCTCACACCCCAGTCTCACCGCGGGCATCCTCGCGACGGCCACCCGTTTTTCAGAACCCAAAGCCCTCGGCCTTAGCCTCTTCGGATGGGCGGCCACTTGGGCAATTTACCATGGCCTGACCGACCCCGACTGGGTGTCCTCTGGGATCGACTGGCACGACGCTCACCTCGATGCTTATGCGCTGCTATATGGCGACCCGCCCCTGTACTGTGCTTGGCGATACCCCTTTTATCCGATGGTCTCCGCGACGGTGTCCCACTGGACCGGCATGGACCTTCAGCACGCCACCCAATTTGTCAGTCGTGGCGTCGCAATGGCCACCGCGGTGCCCTTATTTGTGATCGGCAGAAGCCTATTTGGGCGGTCTGCGGCGATTGCCGGGGTGATCTTGTTGACTGGGCTCGCCTCTTATCGGATGCACACCGATGCGGTGACCCCGTACCCGATGGTGATGTTTCTCGCCGCCTGTGGTGCTGCAGGGCTCATGAAGGCCAGCCAAGGCGGATGGCGGCCCTGGCTGGTGGTCGGTTTGAGTGTGGCCGCGGCCCTGGCCAATGATGGGAAAAGCCTCTTGCTATCATTGGGATTTGTGGGTTTGGCGCTGCCAATGGCCTTGGTGGTCCAGGCCAAAACACCGTGGTTAAAGCTGGCCAGAATCGCATTGGTTTTGGGGCCGATCATCGGGTCTTACCAATGGATGTCATCTTTGCCCGTGAAGGCATTCACACTCGAGGAGATGGCCGTCGCTTACTTGGTCCCAGGGGGCCGGGGAGAAAACCAAGCACCCCGCAATCTCCAGACTGGGTATATGTGGGGGCATTTCGATGACGCGCTCACCATTCCTCGCACATTGGCCACCTTTTACGAGGCTGGAAAAAACCCGGAATTGGCCAAGCAAAATGCCCGTCAGCTGCGCACTTCGCTGCAACGCCTGAACCTAGATTACCCAGGTATAAGCTGGCGACTTCCAGGGTTCATGTGCCTGGCTTTACTGATCCCGCTGCTGCGGCGGCGAGGACGTTTTAAGACCGCCATGAAGTTAGCCGCGGTCGCTGTGGTGATTGTCAGTTGCTGGCCATCGATCAAGAGTGATTACCAAGAACGCTATGTTGTGCATGGGCTGACAATGCTCCCCTTATTGCTGATGGGGGGGGTCGGCATAATGGCCAAAGCCATTGTCGGTTCAGCGACCCCATTGCGCAGACTGACACGCGGGGCTGCCGTCATCTTTTGTGCTGTGCTGCTCTTGATATGGCCATCAAACCCCGTGGGGCTCGGCCATCTGAGTGAACGCCTTGACCCGGTCGCAATGGGAGGCACCCAGGAGCATGAAATCGGAGTGTGGGGCCGAGAACATCTCAGTCAGGGCGACATCATGCTGGACACATCGTGGATGATGCAAGGTTTGTTGCTTTCGGGCAGCCACACCATCGCGCGGGCAGAGAATGCATACCCACCTGGTGGCGCGCCTTGGCCGGCAGGGTCCTGGCGATTCACCCGGCCTTGGCCCGAGGAGCGCCCAACCACAGGGCGGTATTTTGCCTTGGTCAACTACCTGGCGATGGCGCCGAACACCTTTGATGCCACCCACGCCCCAATCGAAGCGTTGATTACCGGCCCAGACTCAGACATGGGAAAATCCATCGCCGCAGCGCCCGCGCTGTGGACCGAGGTCTTCCGCACGTCCGACACCATCGTGCGCGTCTACCAATATCAAGGAAAAGGCCCTCCAAGAGGATGGCAAACCCACCGCCGGCCCATGTAGCCGAGGGTGTTTTGGGCTGAATTTTTCAGCCTTTCAGTCGATAAGAGCAATACCCATGGACCAGCCCCCACCCCATCACGATGAATTTCCGGCCGACGGTGTTTTTATCGCCATCGATGTGGCCCACGTGGGTGCATTATGGACCCGCGATCCGGACCAAAGCTGGGAGGCACTCAACCAGCTTGACGAGTTGATCGAGACCATGCTCGAGGACTGGGGCGGGGTGTATGTCAATGTCGCGGGTGAGGCCTATGTGGCCCGCTTTGATGCGGTTGGCCCTGCGGTGATGTGGTGTGCTCGAATGCAAGAGGGCCTGCTCACCTTGGACTGGCCGGCGACTTTAGCAGCCAACTTCGACGCATCAGGGGCACCCGATATGCTCTTTGGCGGCCTTCTTGCGCGAATGGCCATCCATCGCGGTGATATCGACATGCTTCAGTCCTTGGTGGCCTTGTGCAGCCCCGGCCAAGTGCTCATATCCGGTGAAACCTGGGCTGAGGCGACCGCCGACCCACCCCCTGATTTACAGGTCGCCAAGCTGGGCCACACCCAAATTGGCGCAAACCGTTTGGAGATTCTTCAGGTCAGCACCCGGCTGCTTTCTCGCAGACGCTTTGCCTCTTTGGCGACACACAGATCTCGACTGCCCGCACAAAGCGACTGTTTTGTGGGGAGGCTCTCCGCGCTGAGTGATCTTCAAGAACGTTTTGAGGCAGGCACCCGCCTGGTGAACATCACCGGCGCCAAGGGGTCGGGAAAAACACGCTTGGCCATCCAATGGGCCCGAGGGCTCGAGGCCAGTGGTGCCTATGAGCTTGCGTGGGTCAGCCTTGGCGCGGCCCAAGACGAAACCGATCTGCACCTCGCAACAGCCAGCGCGCTTTCGCTGTCTTTGGGGCCAGCCAAAACCGGCACCTTGGCCGAACGGGTTGGGCACGCCATGGCCGCAAAAGGCCCGGTGGTGCTGATCTTGGATGATTTTAATGAGGACTTGGGGGTCGATGTACTCGCCACCTGGCTGAGAACTGCCCCTCAGGCGCGATTTGTTATCACGACCGACTCGCCGATCGACTCGCAACTTGCGACCCATCAACACCTCAAACCCCGCAATCAGCGCGATATACGGGCCATCTACCTGGCACGCCAACACCGAAAACTTAGGGCAAGTGAGCGCCCGACCCATGCTTCAGCCATCGCGGTCCCCAGCCCATTGAGCGAGGCATGCATTGCCGAAATAGAGGTTTCCTCAAGTGAAAAATGGGCTCATCAACAACCATGTGGCGGTGCTTTAATCGCCACCAGGCGGCGAGTGTCGGACCCAAAAACTTCCTTCGAAGATCGGGTAGCGGCAATACCGGATTGCGTCGCAGAGTTGGGCGCGATGGGCATGCACGAGGTCGCCTTGGCGTTGCTGGACGGGGTCGACGCCTTGGGAAACAACAAGGCCGAAACCGACCCGACTTTGTTTGCCAAATTAAATACCACCCGGGCCGACGTACTCATCAGCGCAGGCGAGTGGACCAAAGCGCATGCGCTGATCGATGCAGCCGAGGCGGACAATCCCGATTGGCTTTTGCGCCGAGCTTGGCTGGCCCTCGCCGAGTCTCGCCATGGCGATGCCGTCGAAATCCTTGAAGGTTTCGCGAGCACAAACGACCGGCCCGATATCGCCCTCGCTTATGGTCTGGCTTTGGCGGGTTCTGACGAATGGGAAGCGGCCATTGAGCCCCTAGAGCGTGCCGCGAATGGCTCCAAACAAGGCATCGCGCAGGCCAAGGCATGGTCGGCATTGGGTGGTGTTTTTGGAGGATTGGGCCGCGCTCAAGAAAGTACATCAGCCCTTGAGGCTGCACTCGGCTTGGGGCGTGACGACCCCCATGTGGTGGCCAGCATCCATCAACATCGATTCGAGGCCGCTATCGCACGGTTGGACCTTGATAAAGCCGCGGCCCACATCGCTGACGTCACACTCACACTTACACACTGTGGGGACCGCGCCGGCACAGCCAAGAGCCTTATTCATGGCGGGATTTTGGCCCTTGTACGACACGACCCAGAAGGTGCAAAGACCCTAATGGACAGCGCCCAGGAAATCGGACGCCAGGATGGGCTGGCCTTGTTGGAAGCCGAGGCATTGCTCGGGCAAGGGATTACCGCACGGATGACCGGCGACTTAATTTCGGCCCTCGATGCCTTTGCCGAGGCGCTGTCGCTCACGGGGAGCGACCACGGCTTGGCCGCACTCATATTCGCGCACCGAGGGGCCACTGAGGCGGCCTGTGATGCCATCGACAACGCGGTCGCGGATTTTGAGCGGTCGAACGAACAACTCGAACAAGTATGGGATGTGCTTGGTACCACCGTGGTCGATGTGTTGTATGGCTTTGTGGACCTGGCCAAAGCAAGAGACGCCGCACTGGGCGACAACAGTGCCGACATCGACCATCATGTGGACATGGCGCTAAATCGCTTGGCCAGGGGCAGCTCATTCGAGACCCGGTCCACTCCCCCTCGTGGCCGTGAGCGCCCAAACCGAATCAACGAACTGCGCCTGGCCCGCTTGTTGTTGGACAATGCGCTGAGCACCACCACCCATCCACGCGGGAAAGAGTAAAACCCGGCGCTAAACAGCTTCGGTCCAAGGCTGTTTTTGAGCAATGTCAAGCCAGGGCCTTCCGTCGTCAGGTCGAGGGTGACACAATGGCCACATGCCGGGAACGCCTAAGCACATTTTTATTCTTCGCTTGGCCCTCGCGACCATGCTGGCCCTGTTTGTGCCATGGCTTCTGGGACCAGATGATATGCGGTACAGAGGCTATGTGCTCAGCCTCGCAGTGCTGACGGTACTGACCGGCGTGGTCCGAAACACCACCAAAGAGGGCGGGCTGAGTGGGGATATGGCGACGGGAGCCATGGCGCTGTTGATGGTGGCGCCAGCGGTTGGCATTCGCTCCAGTCGGGTGGCCGACGCAGTGTTTACTGCCACCCACATCGCACCTCAAGATGCCTTGTTTCAACTGCCCACCATTGCGCAGGCCGTGCCCAATGCCTCTGGCCCGCTGCTCGCCGGGGCAGCATTGGCAATGGCGGCCATTGCCGGGCGTTTGGGTGGCGTCTATATCGGCGTGTTCCTGGGTGCCGCCGCCGCAGCGTGGGTGGGGCACACTTTGGCCATTGAGGCTGGGTTGGCCATGCGCGCGGAGCACTTTGAGGACGCCGTCTTATATAGCCAAGCCATGCGATTTGTGGGCCTTATGGCCTTGGTCGGCGGAATCGTAGGCTACCCGATTTATCGCAATGGAAAGTCGGCCTGGCGCGCGGCCATGCACATGTTGATCTTCTCGGAACGGCTTGCTGAACTTCAGGGGGTCCGAGACGAAGAGATCGCGCGGGTAAAATCAGCCCAGGCTGAACTCAAGGCCCGGCTGGCCGCTGCGGAGGCCAAGCGAGCACGGGAGGAAGAAGAGGCGAAACAAGGGGTCGCCATCGATGATGTGGGCGAAGCGGGCGACGCCGGAGTTGAGGGCAGCCCCGAAGAAGCTGCAGATGACAATGCCGGAACAGGCGGTGGCTTTGGAGAAGAGGACCACGAATTTGAGGACGATGAACTAGACGAGGACGACAAGGACGACGACAAGGACGACGACAAGGACGACGACAAGGACGACGACAAGGACGACGACAAGGACGACGACAAGGACGACGACGGTAACCCCGTGCCGCCTCCCCTCGAGTTGGAGCCACGCTTCGACGTAGAGTCGCCGATCAAAGTCGAGGTCTCCGCCGAAGAGTCCGACCCTGATGCCAGTCTCTCCGCAAAGGCCGCAGCTGGAATGGGCCGCAGCCTCGCGGGCCTGATGGTCATATGCTGCCTCACCGCTGGCTGGACGGCGACGCCGCCGTGGTTCGAAGTCTTGAATGCCCTGCCCGACCCGAGCACCCTCGTGGCGGTCCCGACCACCGACCCTGGCCTGAGCATTGCCCGGCCACCCATGAACCCGTTCTCAAAAAGCTTCGACCAAGAATTGAGTCAGCGAAAACATGGCAAGCTTCATGGCGGCGCATGGACCTGCCTGAAAGACACCGCCAATTTCGGAAAAAAATACGGCAGTCAAGATCGTGCGATTGAGCAAATCGCCGTTCCCGCAGACACACCCGTGGTCGACATCTACCCAGCCGTCGGCCTGATGCGCCGGCGGGGAGTCTACACGCTCGGACTTACTGGGCGTGCAGACCCACCCTATGGACCTTTAGGTGCCCTGTTCGCATGGCCTGCAGTGCAGGTGCTCCTTGACCGACCACCTCGGGCGCTCCAGTGGTTCAAGATGGGGCCGAACAGCCTTGAAGAATTTCCATTGCTCCCAGGGAAGGGCATGCCCACCGCTTGCGCCTTGTTGATCGACAGCAAAACGACCATCGACACCCTGTACCAAACCGTCCGCTCCTTGGGCTCGATGTATGGAGATCGCCGTTGCCGCGGGGCAATCGCCATCGTTTTCCCTGAAGATGGCACCACAACCAACGCCAACCCAGCATGGCGGGGCTGCCCATAGGCTATGCTGCGTGCATGCCACTGACCCGCGAAGAGTACACCGTCATCAAAGACTTCTCTGTCCTGTATTCAGGCGGTTTGGATTCGGCGGCCGTACCCCTGATTATTGGTGCAGACACCACAGGCCAGATTGAGCTGCTGACCTTCAAACATCAGTACGGCAGCTTTTTCAATGAATGGTCAAAAAAGCACACCCCTGAACTAAAGCGCGTGCTGGGCGACCGCGTAAACCACCACTTGATCGACCTCACAGAGGTCTGGAACGAGGTGGGTGCCAAAAAGTTCATTATCGACGCCATCAAATACCGTGGCCACTGGGTGGGTTGCTTGGGATGTCAGGAGTCCATGGCGACCCATCTGATCATCCACAGCCTTGAGCGGCGTATCGCCAATGCGTTTATTTGCTCGAGTGTGGGCGGCGAGTACGCCTCAATGTCGATGGCGATTACCCGCGAAAAGAACGAAGCATTTTATGGCCGATACGGCATCCGCTACAACGCGCCGCTGCTGGACATGGGCATATCTAAGCCCGAAGAGCGTGCTGTCTTGGCTAGCCACAACATTGAGGCCGGCTGGGGGGCTCGTCGCAGCCACCAAGGTTTCCAACCGATCTGCGTGCTGGGCTTTCAGCACGCTCTCGACATCGTTTTTGACTGGCACACCACCTATCCGCCAGACCGGGTCGCCGATTTCCTGGACGCCAAATTCGAGATCATGGACAAAATTATCCGCCGCGCCCTTCAACTCCGCGGTGTCGATCCCGACCAAGCCATCGCCGAGACCCAGGCAATCTACGACGAAGAAGAAGCCAAAATGGCGGCGATTCGCTCGACTTAAAGCCCACACAGGGGGGTCAGGACCGGTTTTGTGCGCCCTGATGGCTTGGCGTGGCTGGCCACACCACCAACGAACAGCTTCAATCAGCCCCAGCCAAGGCCCCAGCCCGATAGCGCCAACCCCAGCCTGAAACCGCTGTACTGCGCCCAAAAGAGGCAACGAAAAGACCACACTTAGGAGGTGTCTGACCCCCCTATGCGTCTACACAGCCTCCGTATATCCGGCTCAAGATCTGCACACTCGCCTGCATGCAACCGGGGCAATCGTCGACCTTCTTACGAAAGCCCTCTATCGCTGTACCGTACCAAATCTGCTCAAAGCTTTGCTCTCGCACATTCCCGATGGGCTGATGGTCCATGCCGCATCGCACCACATCACCATTGGGCAGTAAATACAGCAAGTCTCGCAACTCTCGGCACGGAAATCGATGCACCTCCTCCCTCAAATGCTGCTTGTAGGTCGCCTTGGTAAACCACCGCCCCAACAATCGGTCGACAGCAGGCAACTGCCCCCGGGCGCCCACCTCGGCCCGGGTCATCGCCGCCAAAGCCTCCTCGCGATTGTCGAGCATGATGATCCGCTGCTGCTCTTCCTCAGGTGGCTTGGTGCCCACCAAAAATGGAGACACATTCACCCCTGGAATGAGGTCTGCCCCCACCGACTCGGCGAACGCAATCATCGCGTCCAATTCTGGCAGCGAACGGTCGGTCACCGCGAAGTTGATACCAAATTTAAAGCCATACCGGGCCTTCAGTTCAGCCACCTCGCGCACCGTCCGCGTCACCTTCGCCCACGACCCCTCTACCCCTCGCATCTCGTCATGGGTCTGCTCCAGACCATCCACCGAAATCCGCAGTTGCAAGCCCGGCCACGCGATTTGATGCAAGGCCTCGATGGTCCGCTTGGTCAACATTCCGTTGGTGGTGAGTTGCATCACATACGGGTCGATAATCTCCCGAACATCGCTCAGGATTTCAACGATATCTCGTCGCACAAACGGCTCACCCCCCAACACCTTGACGATGTCCAGGCTCGTGAGTTGCCTAAACATCGTGCGGTACTCCCCTGCACTGAGGTCCTGGTGTTCAGTCACCTGCCAACTCGGACACCCCCCACACTTGAGATTACACTTATAGGTCAAGATGATATGAGCCGCATGAGGCCGGGGCACCCACGCCGGGTCGACACGCGCCATGGTGGCCGATGTCGCAACATTCCGCCATGCTCTCGCTCGCCGCCTCAACTGCGCGCCGTCGATCACATGGTCACCAAGCTGCCAGGATTAACCCACCGCTTAAGCAACAAGGGCGTCACCTCTCCCCGCATGGCCATCTTGCCCACAAAGCCAGCCATATGAGCCAAGTTCGATGCTTGCGCCATCTGGGTCAACAACGCCGGGTCACGCTTGAAGCGCTCCGAGGCATACAGCTTCCACACAAAGGCCTTGCTCAAAAATGGTTTGTTTGCGAGCACCATCAAGGCCAACCACCGCTGGTCAGCCTTCGGTCTCGGATAGCTCAAGTCCACCCGAAACTGCTCAAAAGCATGGGTGCCCACGCCCTCGATATCCCGCTCGGTAATCAAGCCCTCACGCAAAAGTCGCCGGGCAAGATGGGTATTCGGGTAAATTGTCAAGCCGAACATATAAAGATTAAACGGGCGTTCAAGCTCCATAATTAGCCGAAAAACAGCATCCTTATCCACCTCTTCACTCACTGGGTCGTCCCAGATCACCTGCAAGCTCGACTCTAAACCCAGCTCCCGGAAAATCCGCTGGGCCTCGACAATTTGGGCGTTGGTGGTGTTCCGGTTGTAAAACTCCTGATTGACCCGCTCTGATGCCTGAATTCCCATGCACACCGCACGCAGGCCCGCCTCTTTCAGATGCCGTAATGGCCCAATGGCCACCATTCGTGGGTCGACCAAAACCTCAAACGGAATCCCAACCCGCGCCGGCCATTTTTCTTTAAACTCGGCAATCCAGTCCTTTCGGAGCGGAAAAACCTCATCGTCAAAGCGCACCACCTTGATGTCGGTACACAAGCGCTTCGCGTATTCCAGCTCCTGTATCAAATGCTCAACGGAGCGAATCCGAAACTTCTTTCCCTTGCCCTCGTACAGGGGCTTGGTGAGGGTGTTCGAGCAAAATGTGCAGGTCCAGTACGGACACCCACGAGAGGCCAGCAAGGTGTACTCAGGATTTGAGATAAACGGATCACCAACCGAAACAGTACCGCCTTCAATATGAAACTTATCTTCAGTGGAATGGAAGTCACGAAAGAGTACATCGTCCAACTCAACCAAGTCTGCGATGTCGTTTCGGATGATGTCTTTACCGTCGCGCCGCCAAAAACCCGGCACATCGTCTGCGCGTTCGCCCCGCTCCAGCGCGTCAAAAAAGTCGACAACAGCCCGGTCCACCTCTCCCACTGCGATAAAGTCTGCGATGGCGATGCACCGCTCGGGCAAAAAGGTCGGATGCATCCCGCCCCAAACGATCGGCAGCCCCGTGGCATGACGGACCCGCTCAGTCAAATACTTGGCCATGCGATGAAATGCGCTCGCCCGCACAGAAAATGCAACAACATCGACCTGGCGTTTTTGAAGCAACTGAATGAGCGTGGTCACCTCTTGCTCAGACGGCCACGGGAAGCGATTGTTTACCCAGTCCTTGAAATAAATTTCGGTGACCGTGTAGCCCGCCTCCCGAAGTGGGGTGGCCACATGTCGCACGCCGTTATTTTCGAGAGCGTACAAACTGATGACGGCAATTTTAAGGTTTTTGGGCATATACAATTCAATTTAGCTCAGTCGTTGGGTTCTTGCGCCAAACAAGAACGACACCGTATCGGTTAGCCTGAATCCCAGGAGGCGAGACTATGCTGGTGGTTGTGGGTGCCAATGGCCGAACCGGTCTTGAAATCGTGCGCGAGGCCCTTGATCGGGGGCTACATGTGAAGGCGGTGGTTCGAGACGATCGAGATGCCACCAACCTAGACGACATCATCGATGTACAACAAATTAGCTACGCCGACCCCGAACATCACGCTCCCCTCGCAGCCGCCTTGGTGGGTGCTACGGCAGTCATCATTTGCATCGACCCAAGAACCGGTGGACCGGGCACACCCATCTACCATGACCAGGCCGCTCCAAATGTGGTCATGGCAGCCAAAGCTGCGGGCGCCAAAACGATCATCTATATGTCCGTAATGGGCGCATTTCGTTGGTCACCGAACAGTTTAAACCGGCGCGCTTTTCACCTTGACCGTGGCGTACGCGCCCAAGACGCCCCTTGGACCGTTTTGCGGGTGAGCACCTATATCGACGAGCTTATCGAGGGCCATGTGCGTCCGCCCGATGGTAAAACCCCACACCGCATCTCCCGCTCAAGCCGCTATTCGCCGGTATCTCGCCGAGATGTGGCGGCCATGGCCTTGGATTATTTGAGTCAAGCAGTGGCTGGCCGGCAAGTGTGCCTGGGCGGCCCCGAGGTTTTCAGCGGGATTGAGTTGGAGGAAAAGCTAAAACCATGGCGTGTAGGACGAGGCCGCAAGACCAAATACTATGCGGTCCCAGCCGGCGACGTTTCCGTCACGCCAGATGCGACTCGGGTGACCATCGGGCGCGTGCCCAAAGACCGGCTTGACGATTTTCTAGACCCCTCATCGCTCCCTTCAAAACCGACCGACCCGCCACCGGTGTACGCCCGTCCAATACCCGGCCCCCATTCGGCAGATGCAGGAAAATCCTACAAAATCCAGCAACCATGGGGCCCGACACTGCGCCGGGTCATCCACGACCAATTGACCACCGATCTGGGCCGGCTAGGGCTGGACTCAACGCAGATCAGCCTGGACTTTTCAAGGGCTCGCAAGGCCAAAGGCCAACGCGAAGCTCAGGCCCATGAGGGGACCTTCACCATCTTGAATGGTGTGCGCGTGGTCGACAAGGCCACGGACATGGTCATCCACTCAGGGGCCGTAGACTTTGTGCGGGATAAAAACGCCGAAATATTCCATTGCTGGTGGGCCTCCGAAGGCATCCCAGAAACCGTGTGGCGAGAATTCGACATGGGCGTTCAGCGCCGGATGGTCGCCGCTGGGGTGTGGGCCGACGACCCCTTGGTCTTGGCCTTTCGAAAATAGCACCGACCAGCCTTCCGTAAGCAGCACATAGCCTAGTCCGGTAGCGGCTACAGGGGAGCCTATCTAAACCCCAGTAGATAATAAAAAGGGTCAGTCAACGGTATTGTATTGACATAAATTATCTCAAATGCCAAAGTCCGTACCGACATGAAAAGTCCCTTTCAAGCTGAGGTATATCTATGAGAAATTTTCTACTCGCCACCATGATGGTCCCTTTTCTTTTCGCGCCCAACACCGCTATGGCCACAAAGGCCACCGAGACCCGGCTCACGCGAAACCGCATCGAAATTGCCGGTGAAATTTTATTCCAATCGGGGAGCGACCAAATTGCAGAAAAGAGTCACGCGCTCCTCGCTTCGGTCGCAAAAATTCTCAAAGAAAACCCCGACATGCCTGTCATTCGAATCACGGGTCATACCGACGATGTCGGCAAAGCTGAGTCCAACCAACGCCTCTCAAAACGACGCGCGGATTCCGTAAAGGCATACTTGGTTTCATTGGGCGTCCCCAAAGATCGCCTAGAAGCTGCCGGCTACGGCGAGGCCAGGCCCCGAGCCTTCGGAAAGAGCCCCCAAGCCCGCAAAAGGAACCGCCGGGTCGACTTTATGCTGGTCCGCCCATTGACCGTGTCCAGCATGGCTGGATTCTCAAAATCCATCGCCAGCGGTGTAAAAGGGTTTAGCGGCACCAGCGGTATCCAGGCCGGCGCCACCGCACACTACGCCATCATGGATGGGGTAACCGTCGATCTCGGCACCCACTATTCTCAACGTGGCGCTAAGAGTGACGATACAACCCTGAAAATGAGCTTTATTGACCTTCCGGTCACAGGTACCTACACCCCCAACATTCCCCCCATCGCCGGCATCGTCCCCAATGTTGGTGGAGGCATGGTGTTCTCTTTGCCCATGGGCGCAAGCCTCGACGGTGAGACGCTCAGCAAAGGCTCGATGCAGATGGGCGCCGTATTCGCGATCGGTGGCATTTACGAGATCCCGCTGGGGTCAATGTGGTTTCAAACTCGCTACAGCAAGGCCCTCAAAGATGCCCACGCAGATGTTGCGGGGCTAAAACTAGGCAGCCTGGACATGCAAGCAGGGATCACCTTCTGATATTCGCGGTTTAAAGCAAACTTTTAACCTGTCCAATACGAACTCTGGTACGTTGAGCCGTCCCAACAAACGGAGGTGGACACCATGATGACCCGTACTTTTATTCTCGCTTTCGCTTTCCTCGCAGCCGGCTGTGGCAAAAGTGCCTGTGACGAGATCGCAGACTGCCTGGGTACCGAAAATGACGGCAGCGTCGATGAGGAAGACTGCCAGACTGCTCTCGATGTAGCAGAAGAAGCGGACTTATGTGAATAAGCTTTCTGCTTAATCAATAAAGTGCCCGACCAAGGTTTATTCTCGGTCGGGTATTTTTTCGCCCACGTTCACGGCCCGGTCTTCATCGGCTGCAACCGCCGCTTGACGTCTGAGACCCGTACGGCCAGGTTCTTTCGCCAAATCTCCAACTCCCGCCTTGTCGGAGATGGGTAGACCGGCTTTATATCCCACGCCACGCCACCGGGTCCGTCCGCAATCGGCTCACCGCACAGCTTGCGCAATGACTGAAACACCCTTTCTGGGATGTTTCGGCGACCATCCTTAGTGGGAATCAGTAATATGTCGAACCCCTGCTCGGAGAGCATCGTCAGGTCTTCACGGTAATCGTCCTCCATCCCTCGCGGGTCCTCGTGGTAGTACAACCCGTTGATATCATCCACCAGGTGCAAGGACCGCGCGAGCGTATAGCCATCACGAGCAAAAAACTCGATGCGCTCCAGAGGTACAGTATTCGTCGGGTGCTGATGAGACATCTGGCCCGCCAACGCCAGGGCCCTATTTGATGCATCCGCCTGCAATGTGAGCCCAATATCGAGCACCGCCCGACCAGGGTGCTCAGCCAGCCGCTCCAAAGCCCAGGTGTTTGGGATCTCCAACACCGGCCACGGCCATCCAATCAACTGCCCTGCAGCGATTTCAAATACACCCATAGGCACCAAAATCACCAGCCATTTTCCCCGCCGCCCGGTCACCACCAAGGCCACCAAGGCCGCCTGGGCCATCACAACCAGCGCCAAAAAACGAACTGGAAAATTCACCGGTTCCGCAATCAATTCCAAGATGCGGTTGAGCCACAACATCGGCAACCGCACCCGCGCCCCAGAGTTGCCAAGGGTGAACACCTCTCCACTCAAGCTCAAATAGCTACCCAAAGACAAACACAAGGCCATCAAACCCACCAACACCCAAGGCATCGCCTCTTTGGGGCGCCGCCAAAGGGCCATCAGTGCCATCAAGCTGATGAGCACACCCAAATACCGCCCGCCCCCATAGCCGAGCTCGTGGCTGGTGGTCGCCTGACGCCCAAAGGCCCACAGCTGAGTGACATCGAGTCGACTGCCCAAACTGTCGGTGACCTGCTGACCCTTCTCTACAAAAATATGCGTGAGCGGCGGGTCGCGCTCTATGGCGGGTGCCGCGTAGCTGATCGCAAACACCCGACCAATCGGCACCACTATGACCAGTAAAACCATGGCCGCAAACGCCATTCTCTTAAAAAGCATCCGACGATTCGGGTTCACCAAAAGCTGCCACGCGCAAACCACGCCCACAGCCAGCCCCAAGAAAAAACCCAGATAAAAGCAAGACAACACCGCACCGACCATGGACAGGCTGACCAAGCCCCAGTCACGCCACGTTGCGCTTCTCAAGGCCTTCAGCAATAGGCCAAGGCCGAGCGGAAGCCACCACAGGTGCGTCAATTCGCCCACGCCAACACTCACAAAAAAAGTGGTCACGCTCGAGCCGACCAACACCGTCCCGCACGCCAAGCCCGACACACGGTTTCCACCGGTCAGCAGCCGCCCAAACCAGGCGCCCACCATTCCCGTCGCAAACAAGTTTGCTGCCACCAGCAAGTTGGACAGCAAAACGATGTCCATAAAGGGCGTGACAACGCTCACAAACCCATTGAGAGGCTCGATCGGATACAAATCCATGCCGACGGGCCAATTGACCAACTGCGTCGAGAAGGGAAACACACCCTCTCGCCACACACTGGCCCGCATCCACCACAGGGTCCACAGATGCTTCATGCCATCGGCCTTAGCGCTGCCCAACGCCAAAGCCCCTGGGCGCAATACAGTTGGCCAGGTAAGCACACTGACGCAGATGGAGAACCAAAGTATCTCCACCCACAGGGCTCGGGTTTTTGCGATCAGCGATGACATGACAGAGCCAACTGTAGCCTAATCTTGCACCACTTCTTCGCCGCGAACCGATGCAGGCAACTGGGGATCCGACTTGGCCGCCTGAACATATTGATACATCGAACTCAAAGCGTGGTGCACATAGTCGATCCGCACTTTGGTCTCGTTCAGCGCATAGCGAATCCCACCCATGACCTGGTGGGGGCGCGAAAATGCGTAGGTGTCTTGCTCTGTGTACTGCATCGCGAGGCCCAAGCGCATCGCCTCGCGGGTGGACTTCTCGAAGAAGGCCGACTCGTCAGGCGCTGCCCGAATAGCGAGCTGGTAGGCCGAAGCCGTCCCCTCGGCGTAGCAGAATGCCTGCATCGCAGGAAGCTCCGCCTCCATCTTGTAGTAACCACCAATATAGTCCGGCCACGGCGCGCGGTCTGTTCGCCACTGGTAGGTATCGATCATCCAGCGCGCTACCTCTAGACCAAACTCAGCCACCTCTTTGTTGCCGGTCCGGCGGTGGTAGGCGTTGGCCGCCATCACCGTCCATGGCCCCATTTGCACCAAAGATAAGCGCGTCGTGTTGTCGTACACATGTACAGGCCACGGCGCGTTGTCCAGCCGCTTCGCAGCACGGGCACGGAAAACCGGCATGTAGTACTCCCAGTACTTATCCAAGTCTTCAATCCATTTGTCATCATCAAAGTATTCGGCCAAATACACCAAAGCCAAGGCCGCCTCACCCGGAACGATGTCGTTGGTCGTGCCGTGGTACGAATGCCCCTTGGGCACATGGTAGCCCAAGAACTTCCCGTTATCCTGAGCCATGAACTTGGTGAAATTACCCAGCTTTCGCAGCAAATCATCGTATTCGCGTGTTTTTGCCGCCCGTGCCAAATCAACGATACCCAAGATGTTGATGACCACTGCACCCAGCTTCACGTTGTTTTTGTATTTATAAAAGGCCATCTCGCCTTCTTCAGCGTCGACCTCACCCAACATATGACTTTGGGTAAAGCCCAAGGTCTTTCGGGCAGCATCCAAAAACTCCGGCCGTGGGTCGATCGTATACGCCTGAACCAGGTTCCAAGTTGAGAGGGTATGCCGCACGATGTTGTTCTCATTCGCGTAGCGGTTCTCTGAGGGCCAAAACTTATACACCACCGAGCCATCAGGCTGGAGATTGGCCAAATACCACTCCCCTGCCCGGACCACCGCCTGGCTCACCGACGCGATGGTCACCATCGACTCTGGCACCATCTTGAAGCCCCGAAAGAGTTGCACAACCTCGCCATCGCCCATTTCAGCAAAATGAATTGTGCGGAAAACCTCGAGCCAGCCGCCCACTTCGCGCCAAGGCCGTTTGGTGGGCATCCGACTGGTGGAGGCGGCGGCCTTCAAAAATGCATCCGGCCGGTTCAAGGACCGGGTGTAGGAAAAGCTCCCTGGAGCAACCCCGCGCCGCTTTTTATCCTTGCTCAAAAAGTAGACGCCATCGATACCAAGCTCCCAAAACCGTTCCAGGAATGCAGTGTCACGATTCTCGACATAGGCCCGCTCGGTCACCCGATGAATCTCCAAATGAAGATCATTGATATGCTCTTTGAGTGCCGGAAAGCCGTAATACTCAATTCGGCGCCGATGAATACGCTCCAGGTCCACCACCAGCTCCTCCATGGACTTCTGCAAATTACGGTCCTGAGAGAAGGCAAAGGCCAACTCGCGGCCTTGACCACGCAAAGTCGCCACGAAGGTCCAGTTTCCTGTTTCGGATTTGATGTCGGGAATCACCGGCGGGCGCTTGCCTTGAAGGCGATCACGGATGTATCGCATAACCGAGGTTGCAAGGGGCTTGTTGAACGACACAACCGCTTTTCTAACCCGGTAAATCAAGGTCGACTCCCCCACACGCACAAGCTGAAAGCGTTGTAGGAAGTCGTGATGAATCAAGCGGGCGATGACCTCGGAGCCCACGTCGGTACTGGGGGCCAAGGTGTGATGCACGATGACCGTGCGAACACCCGCAGCATAAAGCATATCGGCGGCCTTCGTCTCATCCAGGCCATAGAGCACATCCTTGATGGCCGAATCGTCGAAGAGCCCACCAAGCTCGACCGAATCGGGCAATCCGCTGACTTTATCTGGTGCATCAATGAGCACTTTGCCCTTGTTACGAATCACCTTATCAATGGCACCCTTGGAGAGCGCCTCAGACCCAATCTTGGTGAGCGCCTCTGTGATTCGCGCCTCGAAGCCTCCGGCATGGGCAACGATAATGCCCTTTTTGGTGTAGGCGGTAGACGTTGAACCCGGGTTCAAATCATCACAGCCCGAAAGCATTAAAACAAGGCCAAATATTACGTGTCGCATCAGCTTCTCCAGCGGTGCGGCCCCTTATCCCGTCTTCTCCTTTAGCCCCACACGGCCGCGATAACGATGTCGTCACCTTCCCCCATCTTCTCAATAAATAACCACGCAGCACCCACCCTGGCCGTGGTGGCCATGCCCAACTCCATCACCGCATCAAAACTTGCCGAGAAGCTCCGGGTGCTAAAGACGGGCTCATTAAAGTCCAAGGCGTCGGTGGCCCAGGCAAAACGACCAGACGCAGGGTG